>CACWLY010000074.1 GCA_902761825.1 uncultured Eubacteriales bacterium | reverse complement strand
TACGCGGGAACGATGGCATCGCCCCAGGTGATATGATAGAGGATATCGTAGTTTTGCAGCTCGCGGGTATAGAAATCGAAGTACACGTTGGAATAAACGGGGATCATGGGCAGGTATTCCGACAGCTTTTCCTGGAACTGGATCCACTTCTCCATGAATTCCAGCACGTTGCCGGGCTCGGTGCGGATCATGAACTCGCACAGATCGTACATCAGCCTGTGCACCCAGGGCAGCGAATCGGGATCGAGCGGTTCATCCTTGTCTTCCGGCAGGAACCACAGCGTGGGGTCGAACTCGATGTTGAAGTCGTCGCCCAGGTAGAACATATCGATATCTTCGATATCGCGGTCGTTGTAAGACCTGAGCAGCGTTTTCATATCCAGGGGCTTGAGCGTGAGCTTGATGCCCGCTTCCGCCAGATACGGGATAAACAGCTCTTCCATCGACGTGGCGGTGATGTTGGTTTCGGGATAGGCGCAGGTAAGATCAAGGCCAACCAGCTCGCCGTTGATCATCTTGTAGCGCACTTCGTCCTTTTCGCGGTCGAAGGGCTCGCCCTTTTCGTTGAGCTTCCAGCCGTCCTGCTCCAGCAGGGAGATGGCGCGCTCCACATCCAGGTCGTAATGCCAAAGATTATCCAGGGTGAGCGACTCCCACAGCGCTATTTCTTCCTCATAAATCTTCTCTTCCTCGGGCGTGGGCTCCTCGGAAAGTTCCACAGGATAAGGAATGGTGCCCATGACCAGGCCGTACATCCACTGTCCGAGACCGATCAGGCCGTCCATCGCCGTGCCGAAGCCGGCAACGTAATCGCGCACGATGGCCTCTTTATCCATGCAATGGTTCATGGCCTGGCGCACTTTCTGCGATTGCAGCGCGGCGCGGTCCGGCGTAAACACGATGAAGGTAAGGCCGATCCGCGGATAGTTGGTCATCGTGTACTGCGGACGCTCGCCCGTCATTTGCAGGCCCTTGATGATGGTATCCGCGCGGGTGACCTTATTGAGCAGGCCAAACTCGCCGGCGGCCAGCTGATCGATCATGGTTTCATTGACCGCGAGCGTATACTCCAGATGCTTGATGGTGGGCTTGTAGCCGTCCTCGTCGCCCTTGTAGTACGGATTGATCTCAAAGCGGCACACGTCGCCATCCCAATAGGTCAGCACATAGGGACCGCTGCCCACGGTGGGATAGGAAAGATAGCCCTGCTCTGGATCCATCACGGTTTCCTTCAGCAAGTCCACGGTGAACAGCTTTTCCTTGATGGTGCGATCCTCATTGTCGATATACGCGCCCTTGCCGTCGTCGTAAACCTTGCAGCCCGGCGCGATCTCCGTGATGGGATAGGGCACGAAGTTCATATAGTTGAACTCAAAGAAGAAGGGAAGGAACTCGTGCTTGACGGTGAAGGAAATATTGTAGTTGCTGTATACCCGAAGGCCGGAAATATAATCGATATCGTTATCGGGATCGATATATTCATCGTAGCCCTTGAGATAATCCAGCTTTCTGGGCAGACCGCCAAGCTCGGCGATCATGGGAGAGGCTTCAAAAAGCACGGTAAACGCATAATCCCACGCCGTGATGGGCATGCCGTCCGAATAAAACAGATCTTCCTGGAGGAACAGGTTATACGTGCGGTTGCCTTTCTCATCATCGGTAACCACAACGCCGCTGACAACCGAATGGTTTTCCCGGAACATGCCAAAGTCATAATCCCAGGAGGTCAGACGGTAGCCGTGCACCAAAGTACGCACGTCGATATCGCTGGTAGCGTTGCCCCACAGATCGGTAAAGAATTTACCATCCATCGGCGTGGGGTTGCCAACCCTGAGGGCGTCGTAATCGTATTCGGTCCAGGGAATCTGTTCTTCCTCTTCGTCTTCTATCTCTTCCCCGTCGTCCTCGTCCTCGGACGCGTCTTCTCCGTCCTCTTCGTCATTCAGGAAAAGATCCTCGTCGTCTTCCGACTGGCTTTCCCATTCGTCCTCTTCAAAAACGATATGGGTATCTTCGTCCGTTCCGTCAACTGCCTCAGCCAGCGACACGCACTGACCGAAAACCATCATAAGCGCGAGCAGTAAGGCAATCAATCGTTTCATTCGTTTTTTCCTTTCCGCAGCCGGCTATTATTCGTAGCACACACCGACGTGCATCTGGATTTCGCCAAGGCCCAAAGGCGTCTCAAGGTCGGCGATATCGATCAGCTTCTTATCCTTGGAGACGTAAATGACTTTATATCGCAGGTGCTGGCCGGGATTGGCGCCTTCTATCAGCTTGACAGACGGCTTAAACCCATCTATTTTCGGCGATTCCACATGATACGTATCGCCTTCTCTTTCCACCTCGAAGAATGTAGGCGAGGCCTCGCTTCCGTCCTCGTATATATACTCGATCGTCAGCGAATAATCATTTGTGAAATAATATACGTCGTATTCTATGTCATGGGTAATGATACCGTCCACCAACGGCTTGTCTACCCAGTAGCCGGGCTTGGGCGGAGAAGGAACATAGTATTCGTCGCCGTAGACATGGGTGGATTTATGCGTGGGGAACGCCGGCTCCGTGCCAACCCAGTAGCGGACGATCAGCGTATAGGTAGGCGTAGGCGTAGGCTTGCGCGTCGTGTCCGGCGTAGGCGTAGGTGTAATCGTGGGCGTGGGCGTTATATTCGGCGTTACCCTGGGCGTACGCTTCGGCGTTTGCTTGGGCGTAGGCGACAATTCAACGGTAGGCGTGGGCGTGGGCGTAGGCGTAGGCGTAGGCGTGGGCGTGGAAACCACATACTTGGGGTCCACGGGCACGTCATAGCTTATGCCTTCCTTTGTGATCCAGGGAACCGTGACGATGAAAGGCGTCATATCCACGCGGTTTTCACCGGCGGGCTCTTTCGTCATCTTGCCGAAATACACGCCGGGTTCAAGGTTGATGAACACCAGCTGTCCATTGGCGTCGGTAAAGCCGCTGCTGACCGGGGAGACATTGTTATTTTCAATGATCTTCCGCACCTGCTTCGCGGCTTGGTCGATATCGTTGGACGTGCGGGCGCCCAGGATATTGACACCGCTGTACAGGCTGTCGATCGTCCAGGGAGAATCGACCGTGGCCTGCGCCGAACCGATCTTATACAGCGAGAACTCAATATTCGACCTGTCCTTGAGGAATACGTTCTCTTCCACAGTGATCGTCAGCTTGCCCAGTTTGGCGGAATCCGCCTGCGCGGCAAACGCGCAAGCAACGATCAGCAGCAGTACCAGCAGACAACCAAGCATTTTCTTCATACTATCAACACCCTTATAATAAGTTGATTGGTTATCGATTACGTTTTTTCTTCTCTCCCGGCAAACGGAAGGAACGCTGTTTCACCCGTTCAATCACAAACATGACCATAAATCCTACCAGCAGCACCGGCGAGCCGAAAATGATGATGTTGAGCCAGTCGGGCGGCACGGTGGCGACCTCCGCCGCGTCCAGCTCCGCCGAGGCGCGGCTGATTTCGATCCTTCTGCCCTGCACCAGCTGCCGCTGGTCTTTGTCGGCGGTCATCAGGGTGACAATATCCTCCCCCGGCTCCATCTCCAGCTGATCCAGCACATTGGATGAAACCGACCAGACGCGCGCGACCTGGTACAGCATTGTGCGGTCCGCCACTTTCAGGATGAACAGATCGCCGGCTGTCAGCTTGCCAATGTCGCCCAGCATACGCGCCGAAGTGAGGCCGATATCCCGGAGCACGCCCTCTGGCGCGGGCTGCACGCCCGGGCCGGCAATCACGCAATGGCTTCCCTTGCCGCCTACCGGCAGGCTGGTGCCTTCCAGATGCACCACTTCGTCATGAACGCTCTTTCCGTCGTAAAGATGGTAGAAAGGAAGCCTGATGCCGAGCCTGGGTATTTCCAGAATGCCCATCACGCCGCTGTTTGTCCGCAATTGCTGCTGATAGGCAGGCGGCGTTTTTTCCGCGGGTTCCGAGCTTTCGGGGGGCGCTTCCGCGGCTTCGGTTTCCGACTCCGGCGTTTCTTCCGGGGGTTCCGGATTTTCGGGCGGCGCTTCCGCGGCTTCGGTTTCCGGCTCCGGCGTCCCTTCCGGGGGTTCCGGGCTTTCGGGGGGCGCTTCCGCGGCTTCGGTTTCCGGTTCCGGCGTTTCTTCCGGGGGCTCCGGACTTTCCGTCGGCGCCTGCGCGATTGCAGGGGCCGTCTGATTTTTGCTGAAAACATCCAGCACGAGGATCGCGTTCAGGCTTTCGTTGTATCTCTCCGCCGCGCTCAGGATCTCCTCGCGCTTAGACGCGTCCATTGCTTCCACATTCGCAAGATAAGCATCGATTTTCTCGGTTTTCTGATATTTGCTGTACTGATCGGTCAGGATCGGATAGAGCAAATATCCAAGGCCAGCCGCGACCAGCAGAAGGAAGAACAATCCGCCAAGAAATTTTCTCATTTCTTCCCTCCGTTCTCCGCGGGCGCCGACGTGGGCATGCTGGTCGGCATGGCGGTCTCGGAGCCGGGCGCCACAGAGGGCGCGGGCGTTTCTTCAATGACCGGAATCTCTTCCGTTTTCTCTGCCGGCGCGACGCGGCCGAAGCGATACAGCGGCCAGATCACATATTCCGCCGTAGCGACCACGCTTTCTTCGGGAACCGTGCCATAGTTGGAAAAGCGGCTGTCCACAGACAGGCTTCGCATATCGCCCGCTACAAACAATTGTCTCTCCGGCACGTTGACGCGGCGGGCAAGGATGCCGGTATCCTCGGCATGGCCGTAGGTGTAATCCTCTTCCAGCACGCGGCCGTTGATACGGATTTCGCCGTAGCGGCTGACGACGACTCTGTCTCCTTCAAGCGCGATCACGCGTTTGATCTGCCACTCCTCGCCATGCTCAAACAAAACGAGGTCTCCCTGGCTGGGCTGCATGCCGTTGTTGCGCTTGCAAACGACCAGGCTCCCGCTCAGGATGGTGTCGTTCATAGCCGGTCCCTGTACCCAGGCCAAGGTGTAAAAACGATTGAAAACCAGCCATCCCGTGATAGCACCGAGCGCAAGCCAAATCAGAAGTCCTCTTCCCAGCCGTTCCCGCTTCGCTTTTCTTCGGACGCGCCGCATTTCGCGCAGCACTTCCTTTTCCTCGGGATGATAGATTTCCATGCGTTCACGCTCCCCGCTGCCTGTTTACAGGCTTTACCGGATTCCGGTTTATCAGTTATGCCGCGCCTTTTTTGCCGCCGAAGCTTCAAGCAGGCGTCGTTTCATCACTGATCAGATTCGCTTTTGAGTCTTTCGGCTCGCTTGCGTTTACGACAAGTAAAAATACTTATAGAAAACCATTTGTATTATACCTCGAAAAGCCAACATTTTCAACCATAAAAAGAGCAAAAGGTTAACAAATATAAATAATAAAATGCTTGTATTTCCGAAATCACGCTTATCGTACCGCAAACGCTCGTCCCGTAGAAAAAAAGGATGGAAAAACGCGGCTTTTTATCGATAGACAACGAAGAAAATGACGCTTGCGCGAATATCCTTTTTCCCTTATGATAGCAGTACGGTCCATTTTTATCGCGCAGCATCCCGATCGCTCCGTCTTCCGCAAGTATTTTCAGAAAGGATCCGAAGGAATGAAACAGCGCATAGAACGTTTTATCGACAGGCTGAGCCGCGAGCGCGTCAATATTCACGGCTTCCTTCTGAATGTGAACGGCAGGGAAATCGCCAAAGCATATTATGCGCCTTTCCGGGAAGGCGCGCCGCACCGCTTGTATTCCGTAAGCAAAACCATGACGGGGCTGGCCGTCGGCATGCTCGCGGACGCGGGAAAGCTCAGATTGGATCAGCCCGTATGCGATTTTTTCCGGGACTGGCTGCCCGGGAACCCCGACGGCCGGCTGACGCGCCTGACGCTGCGCGATATGCTGCGGATGTCTACCTGTTTTGCTCATACTGCTTACCGCGAGGGTGTGGACGAAAACTGGGCCAGGGCGTTTTTTACGGTTCCTCCTACGCATGAGCCCGGAACCGTTTTCTGCTATGATACCGGCGCTTCCCAGGTGCTATCCGCGCTCGTGCGCAGGGTCAGCGGTCAGGAAGTGATCGATTTTTTGGAGGAACGGCTATTTACGCCGCTGGGACTGAAGGACAACCGGTATTGGCTGCGCGATCCAAGCGGATGCTGTCAGGGCGGAACGGGGCTGTGCATGAGCCTGCGCGATATGCACAAGATTGCGCAATGCCTTCTCGACGGCGGTAATCATCTCGTTCCCGCCTGGTTCGTGGAGCAGATGCAGCAAAAGCACATCGAAACGCCGATGCAGCCAAACGAGGAAGAACGCTATGGCTACGGCTGGCAATGCTGGCGCACCCGGGCGGGATGGACCATGTACGGCATGGGCGGACAGCTGGCCGTGCTCTGTCCCCAAAAGCGCGCGCTGTTATCAACCGTCGCCGACACGCGCCTCGATCCCTTCGGCGTGCAGCGGATCTACAACGCGTTTTTCGAGGAATTGTATCCGTTCCTGGACGGCGCAGCCTGCGAGCCCATGACTTTCAGCCTTCAAATACCCGCATTGGAAAACAAGCCCGCGTTCGCGGTCCCGGAGAGCGGGAGATATGTCTTCGGAGAACGGAATGGGCTTGGTCTGAAATGGCTGCAATTGTCCGAGCATGCGTTGACCTATGAAAACAGCCGCGGCGTTATACTCCTTCCCCTTGTGCCGGAGACGTCAATGGAAATCGCGTATCCGGGCTGGCCCGGCGTGCCGGCCCTGCTGTCGACGGGCTGGGCGGATCAGGGGTTGCTGCGCGTCCGCTGCGACGCGATCGGCGACGCTCCCTGCGGTTTTGATATGCTGCTGCAATTCCGGGATCAATGCGTCACCGTTCAGTGCCGGCGTTCCAACGACCCGCTCACGGACGGATATGAAGGCGTGGCTTCCGGCTATCCAATCAAATAAAACAAGAACGGGCGGCAAATCCTCTTCGCCGCTCGTTCTTTCTTCCGTTTTTTTATCGTATCAGTTTTCCGTTTCGGTTCTGTATTCCCTTTGCCGTCCGCTCAGCAGAATCATTTCCATCTCTTTCAGCTCTTCTTCCACCGTCGTGTTTCTGTCCGCGTCAAAGGTTTCCGGCTCGCTCATGTAAGACGATACGATCGCTTCAGACCAGGTTACCGCTTCCTCTATGTCATAATCATAGAGCTCGCGCGTATAAAAATCAAAATACACATTGGAATACACGGGGATCAGAGGCAGCGTCTGCGTGATGCGCTCCTGCAGCGCGACCCATTTTTTCATGAATCCCAGCAGATCCCCGGAATCCGTATGCACCATATCCTGCGCCATGGCGTAAAGCTCCGAGCGCACTTCGTTCAGCGCGATATCCTTTTCCCCCGGCATAAAGATTTCGGGATTCACAAGGATCGTGAAGTTTTCTCCAAGATAGACCATATCGACGTCGGCCTGCTCCATTCCGGTATACATCCGCTGAAGTTCTTCCAGGTCCAACTTTTTCAGCGTTACGTCGATGCCCGCTTCGCGCAGACCGGAAATGAAGAAAACCTGCATATCGCGCTCGGCGTCCACTGATTCGGGCAGCGCCATCGTCAGATGAAGCCCCACCAGCTCGCCGTCGATCATTTTATACCGGGCGGAATCGCGCTGCGGGTCATAATCGCCGCCATCCGCGCCAAGCGTCCAGCCGTCATTTTCCAGAAGCTGTATCGCCTGTCCGATATCCTGGTAATACTTCGTCAGACCGTCCAGTGAAATGCTCTCCCACTCTGTCACGGCTTCTTCATAGGCTTCTTCATCCTCGGGCGTGGCGTTTTCCGGCAAAGAGACCGGATAGGAGGTTCCGCCGTTGGCAAGCAGATACATCCACTGTCCCATGCCGTAATAGCCGTCCATCTGCATGCCGTATGGGCCCACATAGCCGCGCGTAAAGCTCTGCCTGTCCAGGCAGTACGCGATCGCCTGACGGACCGCCAGCTCCTGAACGGCGGGACGGTCGCCCGTAAACCAGATGAGCGTAAGCCCGACGCGCGGATAGTTGGTCATGGTGTACTGATGCCCCTGCGTCTGCGCCAGCCGCACGCCCTCGATCAGGGATTTGGACAGCGTCACCTTGTTCAGCAGGCCGAACATTCCGTCGCCAAGCTGCCGGATCATATCGTCATTGTCGGCCAGTTTGTAGTACAGATCCCATATTCTGGGAATATCGGCGTTTTCATTGCCTTTATATTCTTCGTTGATGCGGAAATGCGCGACGCCATCCTCGAAGCTGACCAGCGTATACGGCCCGGAAACGACCTTCGGATGCGTAATATAGCCCGTCTGTTCGTCCAGCAGCGTTTTTTCAAGCAGTTCGGCGGAAAGGGCGGGCGTAATAAAGACGCCCTTTCCCTCGTCCTTTACCTCGTGCTCCGGCGCGATCTCCGCAATGGGATAAGGCTTTACGCTCAGCCTGGCCAGTTCGTAGAAATACGGCAGCGCGTCGGCCTTTACCTTTATGCGCAACTGGTACGGATCGATCACCCTGATGCCCGGCAGCTCCTGGGTTTTTCCCGCGAGATAGTCCTCGCTGCCCATCAGCCAGCTAACGTCAAGCGGCTTGCCGCCCAGCGCTTCAATTGCGGGATCCATCTGCAAAAGCAGCGAAAAGGCATAATCGTACGCCGTGATGGGCGTTCCGTCGGAATATTTCAGATCATCGTACAGCGCAATCTGATAGATCCGGTTTCCCTGCGCGTCGTCCATGATGACCGCGCCGCTCACGACGCGGTGATTCAGGCGGATATTGGCCAAGTCGTTATCCCATTTCGCCAGGTTATAACCGTGCAGCAATTCGCGGACGTCCAGATCGGAGGTGGAGCCGCCCCATTGGCTGGTAAAGAACTGCCCCTGCATCGGCGTCACGTTGCCGACGGTCAGCTCTTTATAGTCGTAATCCACCCAGTAGTCTTCCCAGTCGTCATAATCGACGCCTTCGTTTTCTTCGATCTCGACCTCCGCTTCCGGCTGCTCCTCATTCACCGCTTCTTCCGGCACAACCTCTGCCCAGGCGCAGGAGAGCAGCAAAAGCAACGATATCAATACGCATAGCGCTTTTTTCATGGCCGCCCTCCTTTATTCAAAGCAGACGCCGACATGCATGATCACGTGATCCAGACCCAACGGCGTTTCATAATCGCCGATACCGATCATGTTGACGATATCAGGCAGATCGTCCTTCGACACGTAAATCACAGTGATCGTTTCGTCGCGGCTGCCCATCTTGCCCTCTATGATATCGAGGGCCTTCAGGTAGCCTTCGATCTGGGGCGTAAGCACGGAATACTCAGCGCCGGTTTTATAATCGCTCTCGAACGACGGCGCGATTTCCTTGCCGTTCACATCCACGAAGCGGACGGTCAGGTGATAGGTCCTGGGCGAATAACGCACGATAACCTCGGTATCCTCTGTAAGAATGCCTTCGACCTTGTCCAGATCGTACGTGTATCCATGGCGCTCGGGCGTTATGATATTGTATGCCGTATCGGGCTGATAGTGGTATTGCTTTACGATATCCTCTTCGCCTTCGGTCACGTAGCGCACGGTCAGCGTATACACCGTCGGCAGCAGAACGATCTGCACCGTGGTGGTTGCCGTTTCGTAATTGGGGTTGCTCGCCCGGACGATGACCGTCAGCGTGCCCGGCTCGGTCAGCGAGGGCACGATATCCGTCCATGTTTTGCCGCCGTCCGTGCTGTATTCAATGACGGTATTGCCGTCCTTTATATATTTGAGGGAATGCACGTGATGCGGCAGGCCGTCGGCAAGTCCTTCATAGCCTTCCGCGGAAAGCGGCATCGGGGCGGGAACCACGATCAGCTTCGTCAGCGTGGATCTGATCCGTCCAGGTGTCGCCGCCGTCGATGCTGTACTGGATGCGGGTGCCTTCCTCCACGCTCACGGACAGCTTCAATGTATGATCCCGGGCGTCATAAACGCCGTAATATCCCTCTGCGTCCAGAGTCAGGCGCTCGCGCTTGATCATTCTGCCGAATACAACCAGGCGTCCGTTCGTGGTCGCGTCCGCGCAGGTGGACAGCGCGACGATCTTGTCCGCTTTTTTCGCAACCTCTTCATCAAAGAACAGCACGCTGGTGCCAAGGCCCACGCCGTCCGCGCCGCCGCTTCTCAGGAAATCAAGCACTTCCTTCGCGCGGTCTCCCGCCGTATAGATCCTGCTTTCATAGGCGTCCGTACTGACGACGGCAAAGAATTCTATATCGTACGCGCCGGAGCTTCCGACGATGATGCCCTTTCTGTGGCTGTCGAAATACGCCTGTGTGCGGTATTCGTCCAGCGCGCCGAACATGGCC
>CACWLY010000073.1 GCA_902761825.1 uncultured Eubacteriales bacterium | reverse complement strand
GGCGTTGCTTCATTCCGGTCAACGTAGCGCTGCTACGCCTCCCTCCATTCAGCTTAGCCAGGGCGAAAAATCCATCCCAAATCTGATAATCTTTTATACCGAGAATAGTATAATACAGCAGCGAATCTTGCGCGCCGCGCGCCGTTCGCTGCTGTTTTTCAATTTGATCTTTTCTGTCAGCTTCCCGCGCGGAAGGCTTCGATCACGTCGGGGCGCTTCTGAATGCGGCGCAGCACAAGATCGAGCTTTTCGCGGCTCTCCACCTGAACGACCATATGAATGGTGACGGTCTTGTTTTTGTTGATTTTCACGCTCATGGCGGTGATGGGCGCGCCGCCGTCCTGCACGAATACGGTCAGCTCGCCCAGCAGGCTCGGATGATCGTAGGCGATGATCTGGATGGTGGTGTTGAAGCGGCCCTCGTTCTGTCCCGCCCAGGATACGTTGACCTTGCGCTCGGGCTCGGAATACTGGGCGTTGACGCAGTCCGCCTTGTGAACGGTCACGCCGCGGCCGCGGGTGATATAGCCGACGATGTCGTCGCCCGGCACGGGGTTGCAGCATTTGGCGAAGCGCACCAGCATGCCGCTGCCGCCCTCCACATAAATGCCCTGGGTAGGCTTGCCGCTGTGGCTGGCGGGCGCTTCGCTCACCTCGGGCAGGGCGGGCGGGGCGACGGGCCTGGCAGCCTCTTCGGCCTTGCGCTGCTCCTCGTACAGACGGCTGACCACATAGGCCGAGGCGATCATGCCGTAGCCCACCGCGCCGTAAATATCGTCCATATCGGAAAAATCGTACTTTTTCAGCAGCGGTTCGATGTATTCGTGCTTGAGCAGGGAACTTAGCTGGATCCCGCGGCGTTTCGCCTCGTGATCCACCATATCCTTGCCCTTCTGTACGTTCTCTCCGCGCAGCTCGCGGCGGAAATACTGACGGATCTTCGATTTCGCGCCCTGCGTCTTGACGATCTTGAGCCAGTCCATGCTGGGGCCCTTGGCGTTGGGCGAGGTCATGATTTCGACCCGGTCGCCGGTCTCCAGCGGCGTTTCGAGCGGCACGATGCGTCCGTTCACCTTCGCGCCCACGCAGCTGTTGCCCACGGCGCTGTGCACGCGGTAGGCAAAATCCAGCGGCGTCGCACCGCGCGGCATATCGATGATATCGCCTTTGGGGGTGAAGATGAACACCTGCTCGGCGAAAATATCGGTTTTGAGGCCGTCTATGAATTCGTGGCTGTCGCGGGTCTCGCCCTGCCAGTCCAGGATCTGCCGCAGCCAGTGCAGCTTCTGATCGAAGGATTTATCGTCTCCGCCCTCTTTGTAGCGCCAGTGCGCGGCAATGCCGTATTCGGCGATGCGGTGCATATCCCAGGTGCGGATCTGGATTTCAAAGGGGAAGGGAATGCGCCGTCCGCCGATCACCGTGGTGTGCAGCGACTGGTACATGTTGTTCTTGGGCACCGATATATAATCCTTGAAGCGGCCCGGAACCTGCGTCCACAGCGTATGGCATACGCCCAGCACGGTATAGCAGTCGGGAATGGTATCCACCAGCACGCGGATGGCGATCAGGTCGAATATCTGGTCGAAGGGTTTGTTCTGGATCACCATTTTACGGTAAATGCTGTACAGGTGCTTGGGGCGTCCCGCCACCTCGTAATGCATGCCCATTTCGTTGAGCTTCTGCGAAAGCTCTTCAATAACGATCTTGATGTTTTCCTCGCGTTCCACGCGCTTCATGCCGACCTTCTTGACCACGTCGGCATAGCCCTCGGGATCGATATAGCGCAGGCTCAGATCTTCCAGCTCGGCCTTGATGCGGTATACGCCCAGGCGGTGGGCCAATGGCGCGTAGATATCCAGCGTTTCGCGCGCGATGGCGGCCTGACGGTCGGGGCTTTTGAACTTCAGCGTGCGCATGTTGTGCAGGCGGTCGGCCAGCTTGATCAGCACCACGCGGATATCCTTGCCCATGGCCAGGATCATCTTGCGCAGCGTTTCGGCCTGCCGCTCCTCGCGGTCTGTAAAATCCAGCTGACCCAGCTTGGTCACGCCGTCCACCAGCATGGCCACCTCGTCGCCGAACTCCTGGCGGATGGTGTCCAGCGTCACGCCCTCGCAGTCCTCCACGGTGTCGTGCAGCAGGCCGGCGGCCACCGTGGGCGCGTCGATCCCGATCTCGGTGAGGATGCTGGCCACATACACCGGATGGATGATATACGGTTCGCCGCTTGCGCGGAGCTGCCCGGCGTGCTTTTCCTCGGCAAACGCGAAGGCGCGCTCCACCAGCCCCACGTCGGCGTGGGGATGATAGTGGAGCAGCCGCGTGGTCATTTGCTCCAGCGACATACATTCATAGGCGGTAGCCATCAGGTTTCACATCCTTGGATCAGTCGGTAAAGAGGATCACATTGCGGGTCGCTTCTGCGCATGGGCAGAAGCTCGTTCATCGGGCCGATCAGCTCCATGCTCTGCAGCACGCGCAGCATGGCTTCTGTCTGCGGGTCGGAACGGTCGGGCCGCTTTCCGCCGCGCAGGGCGACATAGAGCGCGCGCATTTCGTCCACGGAAAACCGCAGCGCTTCGAGGCGCCGGAGCAGCGGCGCGGAACGCGGGAGGGCGACGATCCTCGCCTGCGGGTACAGCGCGCGCAGGCGTTCGGCTTCGCGGACGTCCAGCAGCCCGTCGCACAGCACGATCCGGTCGTAGGGCCCCAGGCAGCGCAGCTCATCGCACAGCCATAAGCCATTGTACGCTCTGGGATCGCGCCGCGTGCCGTCCGGGATATCCAGACCGGGAAACAGCGCGGCGATACGCGCCGCGGTTTCGGCCGTGCGGCTCAGATACAGCGTGCCCTGGGCGCTTTCCGGAGCGGGCGGCTGATCCGCCGTTTCATATGCTCCGGAAAACTTATTAATTCGGCAAAAAGAATCAAATTCCTGCAAAATGGCCCGCGCTTCGGCTTTTTCGTCGGTTATGAACCGCGCTTCGGCGCTGCCTACCGCTTCTACGCGGCATTCGGCCGCCGTCCGCCCGCCGAAGACGTTGGCCGTGGGCGTAACGGCCAGATCGCACAGGCCGCGCAGCGTTCCCGCGCGGCTGCCCATACGGAAAGCGATGGCGTCCAGAATGGAGCCGTCCTGCGAAAGCGTCAGCTTCAGATGCGCGCCTTCCGCGCCCACCGCGCGGGCGGAAACCACGTCGACGTCCTTCAGCAAAAACACGGGAGCGGGATTGCCCGTGCCGAAGGGCTCCAATCGGCCGATCTGCTCGATCAGCTCCAGCGTGATCCCGCTCAGCGGCAGCACGGCGTCATAGGCCGTTTCGGGCATCAGCGGCCGTCCCTGCAGCTGCCCGGCGACGGCGTCCGAAAGCCGCTTCCGGAAGCTGTCGATATGCCCGGCCGCCATGGTCAGCCCGGCGGCTTGCTTGTGCCCGCCGAAACGGGAAAACAGATCGCCGCAGGAGGACAGCGCCAGATACAGATCGACGCCGCAGGCGCTGCGCGCGCTGCCGACGCAGGTATCGCCGTCGCGGCTCAGGGCCACGGTGGGATAGCCGTAACGTTCGGCCAGCCGTCCGGCCACCAGGCCGACCACGCCGCTTTCCCAGAGGGCCTGCAATTGGTCGGAGGCTGTGAGCAGCTCCACGGCGATCCGCGCGGTATCCATCCGCCCGCAGGCGTTGATGCGCGGAGCCAGCTGAAAGGCGGCCTGCGTGCCGCTGATGGCTTCGCCGCCCCGGATGCCCGCTGTGCTGAGCAGCGCGCGCAGGCCGGGACGCCGGGTCACCTGCATGCGCCGAAGCCCCAGCGCGGCCAGCGCCCGGTTTTCCGAAAGCAGCGGCACCATATCGGCGATGGTCGCCAGCGCGCACAGCTCCAGGGAGGGAAGGATGTTCGTTCCCGTCAGAGCGCAGCTCAGCTTATATGCGACGCCCGCGCCGCAGAGGAAGGGGCAGGGATAATTTCCCAGCTGCGGATGCAGTAGCGCGTCCGCGTCGGGCGGCAGCGCCGGGATCGTATGATGGTCGGTAATGATCACGCGCATGCCCAGCGAGCGCGCCAGCGCGGCCTCTTCCACGGAGGTGATGCCGCAGTCCACGGTAATCAGCAGCCTGTGCTTTTTCGCCAGCCGTTCCACGGCCGCGCAATTGAGGCCATAGCCCTCGTCCTGTCTGCTCGGAATATAGATTTCGGCCCGCGCGCCGAGACCGCGCAGCGCTTCCAGCAGGATCACCGAAGCGCATACGCCGTCGCAGTCGTAATCGCCGTAAATCACGACGCTTTCATCCACGGCTATCGCGTCCCGGATGATCGATACGGCCTTGTCCATGTTTTCCATCCGCATGGGATCGTTCAGCTGCTTTTCATCGGGATACAGGAAGGCCCGGGCTTTTTCCGGGGTGTCGATCCCCCGGGCCGGGAGCAGCGATGCAATGACGGGCGGAAGGCCGGGCAGCGATGCTTCGCTGCCTCGCCAGATCAATCGGTGCATGTTTTATCCTCTGTTTTGAAAAGATCAAAGCGTCCTCCCTTGCGGAAGAACGCTTTGCGAAAGGGCGGCGTATTACTTTTTGCCGGTCACGGCGGCCCAGCAGCCCAGTACCACGCGCGGGAACAGCGCCACCATGATGAAAGCGGTCAGGGCGGCGACGGCCACGATGCGGCCCAGCACGCCGTACGTGCCGTTGCGGAAAATGATCATCAGCAGCACGCCGACGGCCAGCAGCGCGCCGTAAAGGATCGCCTGCGGCTTCAGCTGCCTGCGGGAAGCGTCGGCGCAGGCGGCGTGCGCGCCGCGTCCGTTCCTGATCTGTTTGCCCATATCGCCGTACAGCGAAATAAGGCCGTACAGGAAAGCGGCGACGCACAGCACGAGGACGGCCATGGAGAGCGCGGACATGATCCAGGAGGCGTTCACGGCGATCAGCGAGGAAAGCAGGCCGAACAGCACGGTCCAGGCGAGGATCGCCCATACGCCGGCCAGTCCGCTGACGCGGCCTTTGAGCAGCAGGTACGCGGCGGTCAGCAGCATCAGCAGGGCGCAGACGATGATGACGGCGTCGACGGCGCCGCCGCCCGTTACCGTCTGGCTGCTTTGCAGGGCGGCGAGGCTGGGCAGCGCGCCGGAGCGCATGCAGCTGACGGCCAGGATCGCCGTGGAGGATTCATTGGCGGTAAAGGCCAGCATGCCGTCGCTCAGCGCGGAAAGATACGCCGAGGCGACAGGCTGCCCGTCCAGGCGCAGATACAGGGCGGAGCTGCCGGAGGACGCGCGCAGCTCGTTGTACGCGGCGACGCCCTTGCCGTTGAACACCACCTGAATCTGTACGGCGTTATTGCTGGTATAATAGTACGCCTGCTTCACGTGCTCGCTGGTCAGCACCGGATCGCCGGTGGTATTGTCGCTGGCGTTGTAAAGCACGAAATCATAAGCGCCGACGGGGGAAAGCATGGCGGCCAGCGTGGCGTTGTAGCTGTCCTGCGCGACGGTCACGGTCACCGCGCCGTCGGAAACCTTGGCGCTGGCGCTGCCGGCAGCGGCGGCCGCGCGCGCTTCCAGCACTTTGGCGGCGGCTTTGAGATCGGCGTCCGACCCGTCGAGGGTCAGGGTATAGCTGTAGCCGCCGCCCAGCTTCGCGTCGGGACGGATGGCTTCGCGCCAGTTCTCGTTGATCGTGTTGGGAATAAAGGCCACCTGACGGTTCAGGGGCTTGCGCTCCTCGCCGCTCTCGGTGGGGATTACGGCATAATCGACGGTACGGCCAAAGACGCCAAGATAAAGCCCGGCTACCGTGGCGGCGCACAGCGCCAGCAGCACGGCGAGACTGATGATCCTGCGCACGGAGACGTTTTTCATAAAAAACCAGGAGCTCCTTTCTCGTATAAAAACGGCAACTGCTATTATAACGCTATCGGAAGATTTTTACAACTGACGAATATCGATCCCGTCAAAATGCAGGCTCTGGCAGGTCTGCCGGTTGAGCAGACGGGAAATGAACCGCTCGTTGTATCGGACCTGCAGGTTTTCGAGCGTCAGGTTGGTGGAAATCACCGTGCAGAGCCCGGCGTTCTGCCGTTCGTTCAGGATGTTGAACAGTTCTTCCACCGTAACGCCCTCGATCATGGGCTCGGTGCCCAGGTCGTCGATCAGCAGCAGGTCGGTTTCATACAGCGCGTCCATGTCCTCCTGCTCGCGGGAAAAGACCGATTTGCGCGCCGTGCGGATCAGCTGGTTGGCCGTGATGCACAGGGCCGGGATATCGCGTTCCTGCGCCCGGGCGTGGATGCAGCGAAGCAGGTACGTTTTTCCAAGGCCGCTGCCGCCGTAAAACAGCAGCGTCTTTTTGGCCGGATGCGGCAGGGCGTCCGCGAAGGACCGGCAGTAATCCCGGAACACGGCCATTTGCCCGCGCTGCGTGCGCCCCTTTCTGTCCACGGGCTTGTCGTCGGGAAAGCGGGAAAGGTCGAAGCGCTCAAAGGTCTGCTCGTCCTCAAAGCTGCTTTCTTTGTCCATTAGGCTTGCGTACAGCCCCCTGGCGCAGGAGCAAAGCTCCTTTTTTCCGCTGCCGGTATAGCCGGTATCCCCGCACAACGGACAGGTGAAAACGGGGTCCAGATAATCCGCGGCAAAGCCGTTCCGGCAAAGAAGCTGCCGGATGCGGCCGTTCCATTCCTCCACTTTTCCGGCGAGGTTTTCCTCCGCAGGGGCGGAAAAGGCGCTGTATACGCTCGCCATGACGGCGTTCCGGCGGGCCTCCATGATTTCCCCGATCTCGGGGCAGCGGGCGACGGCTTCGTCCCGCCGCCGCGCCTCCTCCTTTTCGTTCTGACGGCGGCGTTCGGCGAGGGCGTTCAGGACCTGCTGAAAAACCTGATTGTTCATAATTGATCCGTTCCTTTTTACAGTTCGTCGGTGCGCTTTTCAAGCTCGGTTTCGGTATACCTGCGCTGGTCGTACTGCTGCCCGCTGACTCTCTTCCCGCCTTCATCGGCCGGCGCTTTCCGGGCGGCGGCCTGCTCGGGGGTGGCGATGCCTTCCTTCTTCCAGACAGACAGGATATTGTCTATATAGGGCATTTTTTTTGCGGCGCTGCGGGCCTGGCGGGCGGCGATCAGCAGCATTTCGTCGCTGAAGCCCGCTTCCTTCCATTTGCGGTACAGCGCGCGGTCGCCCACGGTGATCATGCCGCGCTGGCCGCAGGCTTCCAGAATGGGGGACAGGGCGGCGTTCAGCCGGTGCGCTTCGTCGAAATACGCCTGCGCGGCTTCGGGCGTGGTGATCCCCTGGCTGCGCAGCCGTTCCAGCGTGAGCTCGGTCTTTTCCAGGTCGCCGCCCGCGCGGTAGGTTTCGTCGGCGGCAAGCTGTACGATCCGGGGATCGTATTTGCCGCACAACCGCGCGTAGACCTTGCGGATCATGGACGTCGCCGTGCGGAAGCCCAGCGAATGGGCGAAGCTCCGCACAGCCTTGTTTTCGTCCTTTTCGGTGGCGAGCTGGCGGCGCAGGCCGCTGCCGGTCAGGGCGGCGTCGGCTTCGGCGCGTTCGCGGATGCCCTTGAGTATGCCGTCGAGGTACGCGAAGGTGGGCTCGCCCTTTGTGGTTTCCCCGCAGGCTTCGATGACAGCCTCCTGGGTGTATCCCCATTCCTCGGCCCACTTGCGGTACAGATCGAGTTCGTTCTGGCTCGGGGCGCGGCGCTTGCCCAGCTGGCGCAGCACGGCTTTCGCGTTTTCCTGCAGGGCGCGGCTGTGGGAAAAGTAGGTTTCAGCGTCCTCGGCTGTGCGCACGTTTTCCTCGCTCATGCGCACGGCTTCCGCCTGGGCGGCCTTGAAGGTGAACTGCACGCCGCGGGTGGCGATCATATGGGACAGAAGCATCAGCACCGTTTCCTGGGACAGCCCCATATCCTGCACCCATTCCCAGCACAGGGAAATATCGGAAGGCCGCACCTTGCGCCGGTCGCCGAACAGAGCGTATACGTCCTCGGAGAAGGCAACATAGGCGCTGTCGGCCTCCATGCCCGCGTCGCCCGACAGCGCGGCCTGCGCCGCGCCGCGGAAGAGATACTCCGGCGGATTGTCGCTCAGACGGCTTACCAGCCTGCGCCGTTCCCAGTACCGCAGGGCGGCTTCGACCCCGGAAACGTCCATGCCAAGCTCGCGGGCCATTTCCTCCAGCCCCATATCGGGCTGCGGATGCTGGCTCAGGAACAGGCCGTAAATATACACCTTGACATAGTCCCCTTTGGCGCCCGGCAGGTATTCCTGAATGAACAGGTGATCCAGCGGCATCGCGCCGAAGCGGAGCATGTTTTCATCCAGCTTGAACATAATCCCTCTACTTCTTTTCGTATTCTTGCAGCGCTAGCGCCCGGCGCACGGCGGCGTCGATATCGCGCGTGAGATCGGGGGCCTCCCCCGGCGAATCGGACAGGACGACGTGCAGGAAAAATTCCCGCGTGCCCGCGTTGCCCGTCACCGGCGAATGGGTCACCGCCGCCGCACGCGCGTAGGGCAGCGCGTTGACGTCCCGGATCAGATCGGTGAGGATCGCTCCGTACGCGCCGTCGGGCAGCGCGCCGGTCCGCCGGGCTTCCATGTCCTCCGTTTCAAAAAGCGGTTTGACCAGGCAGATCAGATCGCCCGCGCGGTGCAGCACGTCCGCGAAGGCCGGAATGCCCTTCCGCAGCGACAGATAGCTCAGATCCACCGTGCCCAGATCGGGACGCGGATCGAGCGCGAGCAGCTTTTCGTCGGAAATGTTGGTCCTTTCCAGGTTGACCACATGCCGGTCCTGCCGGAGCGACCCCATCAGCTGGCCGTAGCCCACGTCCACGGCGTAAACCGTCGCCGCGCCGCTTTTGACGAGGCAGTGGGTGAAGCCGCCCGTGCTGGCCCCGGCGTCGATGCACACGCGGCCGGTCACGTCGATGCCGAAATCGTGCAGCGCGCCTTCCAGCTTGAGCCCGCCCTTGGAGATATAGGGCAATTCCCGCCCTTTCACGCGCAGCGGAGCGTCCGGGGCGACCAATTGTCCCGCGCCGGCAACGCGCTGGCCCGCGGCGTACACTTCGCCCGCAAGGATCGCGGCGCGGGCTTCCTTTTCTTCGGCAAAAAGCCCGTTTTCGAGCAGCAGGTCAAGAATTTTGCGTTTCTTTGCCATTGCGCTCCTTCCTGTGGGGCATCAGCCCCGAAAAAATGGTGCGGCCTTCCTCGCTGGTCACGTGTATTTCGCCGCCGTATTTTTCCAGCGTGCTTTTTACGATGTACAGGCCCATGCCCCGGCCTTCGCCGTGGCTGGATACGCCGGGCTCGAAAATGCGGCGGATGTTTTCCGGCGGGATGACCGGGCCGTTGTTGGCCACCGAGAAGGCGAAGCCGTGCGTATGCCCTCCAGGGCGTCCATCGCGTTGTCGATCAGGTTGCTCAGGATGCGGCAGAACTCCCAGGTGGGAATGCTCAGCTCCTTCCAGCTGCCCGCGGTGTCGAGCTCCGTCAGGATGCCGACGGCCTCGCATTCGGCCAGCTTGGCCCGGAGCAAAGCGTTGATGGCCGGGCTGTCCGTGCGCATGGCCTTCGATACGCTCTGCATGTCGCCGTATATCTTTTCGATATAGTCTCCGGCTTCCTGATACTCCTCCATTTCGATCAGGGAGTAAACCACCTGCAGGTGGTTGAGAAAATCGTGGCGCTGGGCGCGCAGCGCGCGGTTGAGCTCGTCCATCTGGCCAACCATGTCGCCCAGCGCGTCGGCTTCCTCGCTCTTGCGGCGGGCGGCGACGGCTTCGCGGATATCCAGCGCCGCGCCCAGGGATACCAGCGCCGCGACGACCAGCGTGACGATATCCTGGATATCGTGGGTGTTATTCACCATCAGCATGACGGCCAGCGCCCATACGGCGGCGATTTGCACGGCGTTGATCACGATGGAATAGACGGCTGAACGCTTGACGTCCACCTTCTGGCCCAGATCCTGTATCCTCATTCCGCCGTCCGCCTTTCACGCCTGTCCACCGCGCGGATGTCCTCGGGGGACAGCGCGGAGGACAGTTCTTCCGCCGTTTTTACGACGTCGCCGCACCACCAGTCCCGTGGCGCGAGCAGCGTCACGCCCTCGTCGGGCAGGTTCATGTATACCGGGATGTCCCCGGGCCGTTTCCGCAGCAGCTCTCTGATCTGATCCATCTGCGCCCGCTTCATGCGCAGGTAGAGCTTGACGGGGCTTTGTCTGGCAAACTCCACGTCGGAGAGCTTTTCTTCTTTTTTCTCCTGCCGTCTGGCGGCGGACTGCGGCAACAGCGGTTCCACAACGTCCACCAGCAGCTTCGTGTCCTCCTCTTCCCGCACGCTGAGGTGACCGGTCAGAAGCACCGGGCTGTCCTGCTGCAGCAGGCTGTGATACCGCTCGTATATTTTGGGGAACAGCAGGCATTCGATCTGCCCGGTCAGGTCTTCCAGCGTGGCAAAGCCCATCAGGCTCCCCTTTTTGGTCGCCTTCGAATGCACTTCGGCCAGGATGCCGCCCATCAGCACGGTCTTTCCGTCCTCGTCGATGCCGCTGTCCGGACGCTCTTTCAGATCCTGCACCCAGGCGGTGCTTACGCTCAGCTTTTCCAGTTCCCCGCGGTATTCGTCCAGCGGATGGCCGGACACGTACACGCCGGTCATTTCCTTTTCCATATCCAGCAGCTGCCTGTGCGGGTATTCGCCCACGTCGGGGTATACGTCGGCGTTGATCAGCTCGGCGGTGGGCTGCCCGATATCGAACAGGCTGATCTGCCCGGCCACGTTGGTTTTGCGTTTGTTGGCGTTGGCTTCCATGGCCTGCTGGAACACGCGGGAGCATTGCAGCCGGGTCGCGCCCATGCCGTCGAAGCAGCCCGCCATGATCAGGCTTTCCACGCAGCGCTTGTTCACCTGCTCGCTGTCGATGCGGCGGCAGAAATCAAATACGTCCTTATAAGGGCCGGAAGCGCTGCGCTCGCGCACGATGGCGTCCACGGCGGCGTTGCCGACGTTCTTGACGCCGCTCATGCCCATGCGCACGCATTTTTTGCCCGTTTCGTCGGTTTCCACGGTGAACTGACGGTCCGACTTGTTCACGCTGGGCGGAAGCACGGGGATGCCGCGGTCCCGGCAGTACTGGATATATCCCGCCACCTTGGTGGCGTTGCCCACCACGCTGTTCATCATGGCGGCCATGAATTCGGAGGGATAATAATATTTGAGCCAGGCGGTCTGCACGGCGACCACGGCGTAGCAGGCGGCGTGGGCTTTGTTGAAGGCGTAGCTTGCGAAAGCCGTCATTTCGTCAAAGATGTGTTCGGCCACCTCGGCTTTAACGCCGCGGTTCACGGCGCCTGGCACGTTTTCCTCCGGGGAACCGTACACGAAATTCTTGCGCTCCTTCGCCATGACGTCATGCTTTTTCTTTGCCATCGCGCGGCGGACCAGGTCGCTTCGGCCGTAGCT
The DNA here is from genome assembly GCA_902761825.1 of uncultured Eubacteriales bacterium. Classification (GTDB taxonomy): domain Bacteria; phylum Bacillota; class Clostridia; order Christensenellales; family Aristaeellaceae; genus SFMI01. The sequence goes on along the minus strand of CACWLY010000073.1, from coordinate 24,218 downwards.
GTAGCCGGCCAGGTCGCGCACGATCTGCATCACCTGCTCCTGATAGACCATGCAGCCGTAGGTCACGTCCAGGATGGGCCGCAGCTCGGGCGTCTCGTAATGCACGCTGCCTGGATCGCGCTTGCCCGCGATATAGCGGGGGATCGATTCCATCGGGCCTGGCCGGTACAGGCTGATCGCCGCGATGATATCCTCGAAGTTTGCGGGCTGCATGTTGGAAAGGAAGGTGCGCATGCCGCCGCCTTCAAGCTGGAACACGCCGTCGGTGTCGCCGCGGCTGATCATGGCGTAGATCGCGGGATCGTGCAGCGGGATCTCTTCCGGCTTCATCTGCACGCCCTGGGAGCGCATCAGATCGAGCGTGTCCCGGATCACGGTCAGGGTGCGCAGACCGAGGAAGTCCATTTTGAGCAGACCGAGCTTTTCGATGATGCCCATGGGAAACTGGGTGGTGATCACGTCGTCGTTGGTCTGCAGGGGCACGAAGTTCACCGCCGGTTCGCCGGTGATCAGCACGCCCGCCGCGTGGGTGCTGGCGTGCCGGGGCATGCCTTCAAGCTTCAGGCTCAGTTCGATCAGCTTGCGCACGCGGGGATCGCTTTCGGCTTTTTCCCGAAGCTCTGTGCTGAGCTTCAGCGCCTTTTCCAGCGTCATGCCCAGATCGGTGGGCACGAGCTTGGCGATCTGGTCGGTTTCCCCGTAGCTGTAGCCCAGCACGCGGCCTACGTCCCGGATCACGCCGCGCGCCGCCATCGTGCCGAAGGTGATGATCTGACATACGTGGTCCTGGCCGTACTTGCGCGCAACGTAGTTGATCACTTCCTGCCGTCGCTCGTAGCAGAAGTCCATGTCGATATCGGGCATGCTGACGCGCTCGGGGTTCAGGAAGCGCTCGAAGGTCAGATTGTACCGGATCGGGTCCAGCTGCGTGATGTTCAGGCAGTAGGCCACGATGCTTGCCGCGCCGCTGCCGCGCCCCGGGCCGACCATGATGCCGTTGTCCTTGGCAAACTTGACGAAATCCCACACGATGAGGAAGTAGTCCACGTAGCCCATCTGCGTGATGACGCCCAGCTCGTATTCCATGCGCTCCCGCGCGACCTTGTCGTCGGCGGGATAGCGCTCGGCAAGCCCCTCTTTCACCAGCCTGCGCAGCAGCGTTTCACTGGTTTCGCCCTCGGGCACCGGAAAATGCGGCAGATGCACGGTTTTGAAGTCGAAGTCCACCCGGCAGCGCTTGGCGATCTCCTCGGTGCGGTATACGGCGTCCTCGTGGCCGGGAAAGAGCGAGAGCATTTCCTCTTCGCTCTTTACGTATAATTGGTCGCTGCCCATGCGCATGCGGTCGGGCTCGTCCACCGTTTTGCCGGTCTGGATGCACAAGAGAATATCCTGCGCCTCCGCGTCCTCGCGGGCGAGAAAATGGCAGTCGTTGGTGGCTACCAGCGGAATGCCGGTGCGCTCGCTCATGTCGATGATGCGCGGGATGATGCGCTTTTCCTCCTCGATGCCGTGGTCCTGGATCTCCAGGAAGAAATTGCCCTTTCCGAACAGCGCCTCCATTTCCCTCGCGTATTTTTCGGCTTCGGCCACGCGGCCGTCCAGCAGCATTTTGTTGAAATCGCCGCTCAGGCAGGCCGTCATGCAGATCAGGCCTTCATGGTGCTGCTTCAGAAGCTCGTAGTCTATGCGCGGCTTGTAGTAGAACCCGCGCGTGAAGGCCTCGCTGTCCAGATACATCAGGTTTTTGTATCCGGTTTCGTTTTCGCACAGCAGGATCATATGGCTGTATTCGCGCCGCGCGTACACTTTTTCGTTCATGTTGCTGCAAATATACACTTCGCAGCCGATGACGGGATGGATGCCCTCGGCCTTGCAGGCCTGATAAAAGTCAATCACGCCGTACAGCACGCCATGATCGGTGATGGCGCAGGCATCCATGCCCAGGGCTTTCAGCCGTCCCGGCAGTTCCTTGATGCGGCACGCGCCGTCCAGCAGGCTGTATTCGGTGTGCAGGTGCAGGTGGGCGAAAGCCATGAGCATACCTCCCTATCTTAATTCTTATAGATTATATCACAGCGGGCGCAAATGTTCCAGCAAAAATACGGCGTCCGTATTATTGACGCGCCTGTTTTTCCATGATATAATCATTTCCGTCAATCGAATACCTTATCAAGAGCGGCGGAGGGAACGGCCCGATGATGCCCGGCAACCGGCGGATGTCCGTGCGGTGCCAATTCCGGCGGTACGTTGTACCGGCAGATAAGGCGTAAAAGAAGCATCATTCAAGCGCTTGTCTGTCAACGAGCGCTTTTCTTTTGCGCAAATACGAAAGGAGAAACCCATGCGTAAACTCTTCACTTCCGAATCGGTCACCGAGGGACATCCGGATAAGATCTGCGACCAGATCAGCGACGCCGTGCTGGACGCGCTGCTGGAGCAGGATCCCTATTCCCGCGTCGCCTGCGAAACCTGCACCACCACCGGCCTGATCCTGGTGATGGGCGAAATCACCACGCGCGGCTACGCGCCCATCGCCGATATCGCCCGTCAGGTGGTCATCGATATCGGTTACGACCGGGCGAAAAAAGGCTTCGACGGCGCTTCCTGCGCCGTGCTCACCGCCGTGCACGATCAGAGCCCCGATATCGCCCAGGGCGTGGACAGCCATGAGGATCATGAGCAGGGCGCGGGCGACCAGGGCATGATGTTCGGCTACGCCTGCAATGAAACCCCCGAAATGATGCCCATGCCCATCGCGCTGGCCCACCGGCTCACCCGCCGCATGGCGGCCGTGCGCAAGGATGGCACTCTGCCCTGGATGCGTCCCGACGGCAAAGCGCAGGTTACCGTGGTCTATGAAAACGACAGGCCGGTCGCGGTCGACACGGTCGTCATCTCCACCCAGCACGACGAAACCGTCAGCCAGGAGGAGATCCGCCGGGCCATGATCGAGCAGGTGATCCGCCACGAGATTCCCGCCGGACTGCTGCACGCGGATACCAAGTATTATATCAATCCCACCGGGCGCTTCGTGATCGGCGGGCCCGCGGGCGACAGCGGCCTGACCGGGCGCAAGATCATCGTGGACACCTACGGCGGCATGGCGCCTCACGGCGGCGGCGCATTCAGCGGCAAGGATCCCACCAAGGTGGACCGCAGCGCGGCCTACGCCGTCCGCCATATCGCCAAGAACCTGGTTGCCGCGGGGCTGTGCGACAAGGCGCAGGTCGCGGTTGCTTACGCGATCGGCGTTGCCAGGCCTGTCAGCCTGACGGTCGATACCTTCGGCACCGGGAAACTGCCCGACGATCAGCTGGCCGCGCTGGTGAACGACGTGTTCGATATGCGTCCCGCGGCGATCATCGAACGGCTGGATCTGCGCCGGCCCATCTACCGCGCCACCGCCGCGTACGGACACTTTGGCCGCGGCGATTTCAGCTGGGAAAAGACCGATTACGTGGACAAGCTGAAGAACGCGCTGCGATAAGGAGCAAGAACATGCTGGAACTGAGAAACATCCGCTTCGATGTGGACGACGACGCCGGACATGTGGATATCCTCAAGGACGTCAGCTTCACCGTCGATAAGAATAAGTTTGTCGTGATCACCGGCCCCAACGGAGGCGGAAAATCCACGATCGCCAAAATGATCGCGGGCGTGCGCAGGCCAACCGGCGGACAAATCCTGTTCAACGGCCGGGATATCACGGCGCTTAACGTTACCGAGCGCGCCAGGGCGGGCATCAGCTACGCCCTGCAGCAGCCCGTGCGCTTCAAGGGCATTCAGGTGATCGATTTGCTGCGCATCGCGGCGGGCAAGGAGCTGACCGTGGCCGAGAGCTGCGATTATCTTTCGCGCGTGGGCCTGTGCGCCAGGGATTATATCAACCGCGAAATCAACGCCAGCCTGTCGGGCGGCGAGCTCAAGCGCATTGAGATCGCTACGGTGCTGGCCCGGGGAACGCAGCTCAGCGTGTTTGACGAGCCCGAGGCGGGCATCGATCTGTGGAGCTTCCAGAGCCTGATCCGGGTGTTTGAGCAGATGCGCGAGACGATCCGCGACAGCTCGATCCTGGTGATCAGCCATCAGGAACGCATCCTCGAAATCGCCGATGAAATCATTGTGGTGGCCGACGGCCGCATCCGGGAGCATGGCCCCCGGGCGGAGGTGCTGCCGCATCTGATCGGCACGCCGGACGCCGTGGGCAGCTGCGCGCGCATGCAGGAGGGGAACTGAGCAAATGGATACCATTCAGAAGCGCATCCTGGAAGAGGTGGCCGATCTGCATACCGTGCCCGAAGGCGCGTACAACATCCGCGCCAACGGACAGAGCGCCGGGCGCAGGAGCACGGCCAATATCGAGATTACGAGCAAGACCGAGGTGAGCGGGATCGATATCCGCATCAAGCCCGGCACAAAGCATGAGAGCGTCCATATTCCCGTGGTGCTCAGCGAGAGCGGGCTCAGCGAGACGGTATACAACGATTTTTATATCGGCGAGGACAGCGACGTTGTGATCGTCGCGGGCTGCGGGATCCATAACTGCGGCAGCCAGGACAGCGAGCACGACGGCATCCACCGCTTTTTCGTGGGGAAAAACGCCCGCGTCCGCTATGTGGAAAAGCATTACGGCGAGGGCGACGGCACGGGCAAGCGCATCCTTAATCCCGGCACCGAGGTCTACATGGAGGAAGGAAGCTCCATGGAGATGGAGATGGTGCAGATCCGCGGCGTGGACAGTACGGATCGGATCACTACAGCGGAATTGGCCGCCGGCGCGAAGCTCGTGGTCAAGGAACGGCTCATGACCCATGGAAGTCAGTCCGCCGTCAGCGTATACAAGGTCAGCCTGAACGGCGCGGGCGCGAACGCCGACGTGGTCTCGCGCTCGGTCGCCCGGGACGATTCCTTCCAGAAGTTCGACGCCTGCATCATCGGCAACGCGCAGTGCCACGGGCATACCGAGTGCGATTCCATCATCATGGACCGCGGGCGCATCCTGGCCGTGCCTTCGCTGGAGGCCAACAGCACCGACGCAGAGCTCATCCATGAAGCCGCCATCGGCAAGATCGCGGGGGAACAGCTGATGAAGCTCATGACCCTCGGCCTTACCGAAGCCGAGGCCGAGGAGCAGATCATTAACGGTTTCCTGCGCTGATATAAAAAGCAACGCCGCGCTTTTCTGCGGCGTTGCTTTTTGTTTGATACTATTCTTTTACTATAATACTATTCTCAATCTAAAATCTTATCATCTTTGGGTGTCTTTTCCGTCTTGGCGTTGCTTCATTCCGGTCAACGTAGCGCTGCTACGCCTTCAACGTAGCGCTGCTACGCCTCCCTCCATTCAGCTTAGCCAGGGCGAAAAATCCATCCCAAATCTGATAATCTTTTATACTGAGAATAGTATAAGCCATGATGGAAATGGTAAAGCAAGACAAGAAACGCTGAATTTCCGCGAAACAGGCAGGAAATACGCGCTTTCTTTGGGAAAAGAAAGCTGGGCAAAGAAACCTGCGTTTGGGACCGCTCCTGCTGCAACGCTTTCCGCCAACTGGCTTATATGTCGGCAACCGTTCCCGGGCGACCGGCTCCGCCGGTCGGGCGGCGCGAAGCGCCGCGCAAAGGCAGGACAGAGACGCGGGAGAAAACAAGCGGAAAAACCATCTGGTATCTAACCTGCGATCATTCCGCTTGCTTTCTCCCGCGCCTCTGCACTGCCTTTGCTCTGCTCGGGAACTCACTTGGCCCCATAGACCAAACAGGCGGAAGCAAGATTGGTTTCAGCTTTACGCCAAACGCCGGGATGGGTCCAGGGGGCGAAGTCCCCTGGCGAAGAGCTCGAGAGCGAGCAGCTCTCGAACGTTCCCTTTTTCCTCTCAATTCACCCTTCGTGAATTGGCTCATAGAAGAAGAACAGGATGATTGCGGAAAGAAAAGGCCGGAAATATTTTTTGCATCCCTATTGACATTCGATGGAAACGGCTTATAATATAGATGAAGGTCAAAGTAAGTCGAAGTCGACCTTCGGCAGGAGGAACTTATGCCATGAGCAATAATCAATATACGCAAAAATCGATGGAAGCGCTGCAAACGGCGCAGGCGCTGGCCGGAGAATACGGCAATCAGGAGCTTTCGCAGGCGCATTTGCTTGCTGCATTGACTGAGAGCGAGGACGGGCTGATTTATCAGCTGATGGCGCAGATGCAGAAGGACGCCGCCGCCGTGCACGCCGCGGCGGTCGCCGAAGTGGAAAAGCTGCCCCGTGTGTCCGGCGGGGGAAACGCGGGCAGGGGATACGTAACCCCCGATATGGACAAAGCCCTGCGCGAAGCCGCCAAGGAAGCCGAGCGCATGAAGGATGAATACATATCGGTGGAACACCTGATGCTGGGCATTCTGGACGCGCCGGAACGCGGGATCAAGGAGCTTTTCCGCACTTTCGGCATCGAAAAAAACGCTTTCCTTAAGGCGCTTTCCGCCGTGCGCGGCGCGGCAAGGGTGACGAGCGATTCGCCCGAGGATACCTATGACGCGCTGAAAAAGTACGGAAGCGACCTGACCGACCTCGCGCGCAACCATAAGCTCGATCCCGTGATCGGCCGCGACCGCGAGATCCGCGATGTGATCCGCATCCTGAGCCGCAAGAGCAAAAACAACCCCGTCCTGATCGGCGAGCCCGGCGTGGGCAAGACCGCGATCGCCGAAGGACTTGCGCAGCGCATCGTGCGCGGGGACGTGCCGGATTCGCTGAAGGACCGCAGCATTTTCAGCCTGGATATGGGCGCGTTGATCGCGGGCGCGAAGTTCCGCGGCGAATTTGAGGAGCGTCTCAAGGCCGTACTGGCCGAGATCAAAAAGAGCGAAGGCAAGATCCTGCTGTTCATCGACGAACTGCACCTGATCGTGGGCGCGGGCAAAACGGAAGGCAGCATGGACGCGGGCAATCTTTTAAAGCCCATGCTGGCCCGCGGCGAGCTGCACTGCATCGGCGCGACGACGCTGGACGAATACCGCAAATATGTTGAAAAGGACGCCGCGCTCGAGCGCCGGTTCCAGCCGGTGATGGTCGAGGAGCCCACGGTCGAGGATACCATCAGCATCCTGCGCGGGCTGAAGGAACGCTACGAAGTCTTCCACGGCGTCAAGATCCAGGACGGCGCGCTGATCGCGGCCGCTACGCTGAGCAACCGTTACATCAGCGACCGTTTCCTGCCCGATAAGGCCATCGACCTGGTGGACGAGGCCTGCGCCATGATCCGCACCGAAATGGACAGCATGCCGGCAGAAATGGACGAGATCAGCCGCCAGATCATGCAGCATGAAATCGAGGAAGTGGCGCTGAAAAAAGAAACCGACGAGCTGAGCAAAAACCGCCTGGCCACGCTGCAGAAGGAGCTGGCCGATATGCGCGCGCGGTTCGCCGAGATGAAATCCAAATGGGAAAACGAAAAGAACGCCATCGGCAAGGTGCAGAAGCTGCGCGAGGATATCGAGCGCATGAACGGCGATATCGAGCACGCCAAGAATAAGGGCGACCTCAACCGCGCGGCCCAGCTGCAATACGGCGAGCTGCCCAGGCTGCAGCAGGAGCTGGCCGCGCTGGAAGCCAAAGAGCCCGAAACCCGCACGCTGCTTCGGGATAAGGTGACCGAGGAGGAGATCGCCCGCATCGTCAGCCGCTGGACCGGCGTGCCGGTGAGCAAGCTGATGGAGGGCGAACGCGAAAAGCTGCTGCGCCTGGGCGACGTGCTGCATCAGCGCGTGATCGGCCAGGATCCCGCCGTGACGGCGGTCAGCGAGGCCATCCTGCGCTCGCGCGCGGGCATTGCGGACGAAAACCGTCCCATCGGCAGCTTCCTGTTCCTGGGGCCTACCGGCGTGGGCAAGACCGAACTGGCCAAAGCGCTGGCTGAAGCGCTGTTTGACGATGAAAAGAGCCTGATCCGTATCGACATGACGGAGTACATGGAAAAATTCAGCGTGTCGCGCCTGATCGGAGCGCCTCCCGGATACGTGGGGTACGACGAGGGCGGACAGCTGACCGAAGCCGTGCGCCGCAAGCCTTACGCTGTGGTGCTGTTTGACGAAATGGAAAAGGCGCATCCCGACGTGTTCAATATCCTTCTGCAGATCCTTGACGACGGCCGCGTGACCGACAGCCAGGGACGCACGGTGGATTTCAAGAACACCATCCTGATCATGACCAGCAACCTCGGCAGCGACGATATTCTCGAAGGCATCAGCGAAAGCGGCGAGCTGAGCGCGGAGGCCAGAGCGCGCGTCGGCGCTCTGCTGCGGCGCAGTTTCAAGCCGGAGTTCCTCAACCGCATCGACGATACCGTGATGTTCACGCCCCTGAGCCGCGGCCAGGTAAAGGAGATCGCGGGCCTGCTGCTCAGACATTTGCAGGATCGTCTGGCCGAACGCCAGGTCACGCTGCGCCTGACCGACGCCGCCTTCGACCTGCTGCTGGACCAGGGCTACGACCCCGCCTACGGCGCGCGCCCCATGAAGCGCCTGATCCAGAGCAAGCTGGAAACGCTGTGCGCCCGCGCCATGGTGGCCGGCACCGTGCAGAACGGGCAGATCACGGTGGACGCCCAGGACGGCGCGTTCGTTCTGGCATAACCGGCGGCCGGTCCGGGAGGGCATTCCGGAACTGTCCTGCGGAAAAACGGAGGGTGGATCATTGCGCCACCCGTCCGCTTTTCCGCATTCTTTTTTTCCTCTTTTCCGTATGGAACAAGGGTCGGTTCATCAGATCACCTCACCAGAAAGAATGAGCAAAAAAAACGGAAAGAATACAAGACGCTTGCTTTTTTGCCGGGAGTATGGTATGATATGATCAATCCCCGATACAGGAGATGGTACCATGTTAAATATGCATATTTTCCTGGTGGGTATGGCCGGCGCGGGCAAAACGAGCCTGGGCCGCCGTTTGGCGTCCAATCTGAACCTGCCCTTTATCGATACCGATCAAAGGGTCAGCGAGATCATGGGCATGTCGGTGATTGAGATTTTCCAGACGCTGGGCGAAGCCTTCTTCCGCAACGCCGAGGCCGGCGTGCTGATGGAACTGATCGGCAAGCCGCCCTGCGTGGTTTCGACCGGCGGCGGTCTTCCCACGGTACGGGAAAACGTGCTGCTGATGCAGAATCACGGCATTATCGTGCACGTGGACCGGCCGCTGGATCAGATCCTCAGCGATATCAAAATGGAGCGCAGGCCCACGCTGGCGGGCGGCTCCTATGAGAACGTGATCGATCAGTACAATGAGCGCATCGGGCATTACAAGGCCTGCGCCGATTACCGGCTGGACAATTCCCACGGGTTCGCGGTGGGCCTGCAGCAGCTGACGCAGCTGGTGGAAAACCTGGAATAACAGGATTTGAAAAACCGCATAAGGCGGATCTGCCTGCGGCGGGCTTTCGCCGGGCTGATGTATAAATCTTCCTCTTTCCGCGCAAAATGCGCGTGAAAGGGGTTTTTTATATGCTGATGTATCTGATGCGCCGCTGGTACGCCTGCCGCCGCAAAAATGCCGCGCTGCGCGAGATCCGCCGCAACGGCTGGCGCAGCCCATGGCTCGGGGACGGCCGCAGGAGCCTGCGATGGTAACGGATCTGCGAAAACGCGCATTGATTTTGTCCGTATGGGCATACTGAGCCTTGACGGAGGGAAAACAATGGAACGACAAAAAGGATTTCCGCACCCGCTGATGCGCTTGCCGCGCGCGGGCGACAGGGAGATCAGAGCGCGGGATCCCCGAACGCTGCCGATCACGCGGGAAAAGGAGTGAGAGCATGCAGAAAAGCGCGTCACGGAAAGAACGCATTGCCGAGTATAAGGAACTGATCGCAAGACTGACGCCCAAAAGCAAGGTGGGGCAGGGCTGCCTTCGCGCCTTCTGGGTGGGCGGGGTGATCTGCGTGCTGGGACAGACGCTGATCGATTTCGGAATGAGCGCCTGGCATCTGACGCAGGCGCAGGCGGGAACGCTGGCTAGCATCGTGCTCGTGTTCCTTACGGCGGCGCTGACCGGCGTAGGCGTGTTCGACCGCATCGCGAAGTACGCGGGCGCGGGCACGGTCGTACCCATCACCGGTTTTGCCAACGCCATGGTTTCGCCCGCAATGGAGTTCCGGCCGGAAGGGTTTGTGCTGGGCACCGGGGCAAAGCTGTTCACCATCGCCGGGCCGGTGCTGGTATACGGCATCAGCGCTTCGGTGCTGGTTGGGCTGGCGTATTATTTCATTTCACTGTGACGGAGGCAATATGAACGCACCCAACCGAATGGGAAACCAGACGATCGTATATCGCAATACGCCCTGGATCGCCGCCTCGGCCTGCGCCGCGGGACCGCGCGAGGCGCAGGGTCCGCTGGGAGATCGGTTTGATCTGGTGGCCGATACGCCGGATTTCGGACAGGAGAGCTATGAGCAGGCGGAGGTCGCGCTGCTGCGCGAAGCCTGCCGCATCTGCCTTGATAAAGCGCATGTGGGCGAAAAGAGCGTGCAGGCCATGCTCGGCGGAGATCTGCTCAATCAGATCATGCCGTCGTCGCTCGCCGCGCGCTCGCTCAGGATCCCTTTCCTGGGAATGTACGGCGCGTGCAGCACCATGTCGGAAGGGCTGCTCGTGGGCGGTTTGCTGGTGGACGGAGGATATGCGGCCCCTGTGCTGTGCACGGCGGGCAGCCATTACGCGACGGCCGAGCGGCAGTACCGCTTCCCGCTCGAGTACGGCAACCAGCGTACGCCGGCGTCCCAATGGACGGTAACGGGCGCGGGCGTTGTGCTGCTGGCGCAGCAGGGCGACGCGGTCTACGGAAAGCCGCTCGCAAAGCTGACGCGCGGCTGCATCGGACGCGTGGTGGATATGGGCGTGAACGACGCCAATAATATGGGCGCGGCCATGGCTCCGGCAGCGGCGGCCACGCTGTGCGCGTATTTTGACGATACCGGGGAGACGCCGGAGCGTTTCGATCGCATCATAACCGGCGATCTTGGGTATGTCGGCAGCGAGCTGCTATTGGAATGGTGCGGCAAAATGGGCCATTCCCTGCCCCGGGAGCGCATGATGGACTGCGGCCTGACGATTTATGATCCCGGTCAGGACAGCCACGCGGGCGGATCGGGCTGCGGCTGTTCGGCGGTCGTGCTGTCCAGCTATATCCTTCCGAAGCTGCAAAGCGGTGAATGGCAGCGCGTGCTGTTCATGGCGACCGGCGCGCTGCTGAGTCCGACCACGAGCCAGCAGGGCGAAACCATTCCCGGCGTAGCCCACGCCGTGGTGATCGAGGGGGTGCGGTAGTTTATGGGCGCGGCTCTTTGGATGTATGTAAAGGTGTTTGCCGTCGGCGGGCTTCTGTGCGTGCTGGGCGAACTGCTGGTGCTCAAAACAAAGCTTACGCCGGCGCGCATCTTAGTGGCGTATATCACGGCGGGGGCTTTCCTGAGCGCAGTGGGTATTTACAGCCCGCTGGCCGCGTTCGCCGGGGCGGGCGCTACCGTTCCGCTGACCGGGTTCGGCCACGCGCTGGCCCAGGGTGCGATGCATGCCGTGCAGGAAAACGGCGTTCTCGGAGCGTTCACCGGCGGGATCACCGCGACGGCAGGCGGGATCACGGCGGCTGTTTTCTTCGGCTTTATCGCCGCCGTGCTGTTCCGGCCAAAACCCAAAACATAACCGCTGTATCATATCGGCAAAAAGGACGCCTGGAAGCGTATCGCTTTCGGACGTCCTTTCGTTGATTCCTGGCATATAATACTAATCCTTTTCTAAGGGCCAATTTGGGAAGGGTAAATTAAGACACAAAAGAGAACGTTCGAGAGCTGCTCGCTCTCGAGCTCTTCGCCAGGGTCCGCTTGGGCCCTGGACCCATCCCGGCGATGAAGCGCGGAGCGTAAACCAGACTTGCTTCCGCCTGTTTGGCCTATGGGGCCAAGTGAGTTCCCGGGCAATAGAAAAGGAGAAAAATAGACCGAAAAACAAGCTCGCTTGTTTTATCGGCGATTTTTCTCCTTTTTCCTGTGCGCTTCGCGCACAGTCTGGCCAGCGAAGCTGGCCTGCCCGGGACCGCAGGCAGGCTAAGGGCGGGCAATCCGCAGATTGCCGCCCGCAACCCGCGCTTCCCGCAGGGAGTAGCGCGGGGCGAGTCAAAAGAAAGCGCGTTTTTCCTCCTTGTTTCGCGGAAAAACAGTGCTTCTTGTCTTATTTGACCATTCGCATCATGGCTCTTAGAACTTAAAAAGTAAAAATTCATATCCTGCAGCCGCGTTTGAAAAATAAATATTTACTTTTTATTACGATATGTTATAATATAGATTGATTTATGACTATTTAATGACGAAGGAGGCGGCGATCATGAGTGAAGGCAGGGGCAAATATTCTTCCACGCCGCTGAACGGTCTCAAACATAGCCGCGGGGGATACCGCACGCCGCCGGAGCGCCCGAGAGGGAACGGCCAGGGCAGTCCCTTTGTGTTTCTGCAGGTGATCATGTCGGCCGTGCTGCCGGTGCTGTTTATCGTGGCGCTGATCCTGGGCTATACCGAGCTTCATTGGATTTTTCTGGCGCTGTCCGCCGTATCGCTACTGCTGATGTGGGGGACGCGCGCTTTTGTGTCGCAGGCGCGGACGACCATGACGCTGATTTATACGGCCCTGATGATCGTATCGCTTGGCGCGGCGCTGTGGTTCACGCATCCCATGATTAACCGCAATCCCGAGCCCGCCCAACCTCAGGGCAACGACCTCGCCACGATCTTCGGACGCGATGTGACGGCGCGGGACGTACAGGATTTTACCAGCCAGCAGGATGTGTCGTCCACCGAAACGCCCGTGCCTACCGCGAGCGCGCAGTCCGAGGCGCAGCGCCAGCTGGAAAACTTTATGAACAGCTGGATGAGCCTGGATTACAACGCCATGCTGTCCTACTGCGTGCCCAGCTGGGTCAACGCGCAGGAAAACCCGCAGCATGCCATCTTCAAGATCCGCGGCACCAGCACGCCGACGACGTATGAGATCATATCGGCATCCGGCACGGAAGCCGACGACTCGCGCACGCTGACCATGATCGCAAGCATCGACAAAGGCACCGGCAAAGCGCCGCAGCCCTACCGCTATGAAGTGCTGATGCTGCGCGTCAACGGCATATGGTACGTTGATCCCGCTTCGCTTTCCTCGGCAGCGGAGATCAGGGAAGAGGTAACGCCTACGGTTCAGATCACGCTGATGCCCACGTATACCGTGGATGCGAACACCCGTCTGTATTACAATCCCGAGGGCGGCACTTACTATCATAAAAACGAGAATTGCAGCAAGGTCGCCATCAAGTATCTCCCGCTGAAGGGAAGCTTCCTATACAAGGAGATCACTTCCCCGGCCTACGCAAGCCTGGTGCCCTGCGACAAGTGCAATCCGCCCAACAGGCCCAACTGATCGGAAACCAAAAGAAAACACATAATACTATTCTCAATCTAAAATCTTATCATCTTTGGGTGTCTTTTCCGTCTTGGCGTTGCTTCATTCCGGTCAACGTAGCGCTGCTACGCCTCCCTCAACGTAGCGCTGCTACGCCTCCCTCCATTCAGCTTAGCCAGGGCGAAAAATCCATCCCAAATCTGATAATCTTTTATACTGAGAATAGTATAAAAAGCAGCGGCTGGACCGCTGCTTTTTTGCGTGTCGTTCACTGGCCGGACAGCACGCGAAGGAACAGGTCTTCTCTGTACAGCAAAGGAAGCAGCCTGCTGCTGTCGATCTGCTGCTGCACCGACTCGAAGGGGATCGCGGTGCGGATCAGCGGGAAGATGATCAGCAGCACGCTTACGACGATCGCGCCGCGGATCAGCCCCATCAGGATGGAAGACACGCCGTTCAGATGGCGCAGCACGGGAAAATAAAACACGTGGTCGATCAGATTGATCAGGATGTGCAGCGCCAGAAAACACAGGAAAAAGCAGATCAGGAAGGCGGCGGCGCGGAGCAGCACGGAAATGATGGTAGCGGAAATGTAAGCGCTGATCGTGGAAAGCCCCTGATCGTCAAAAGCCCGGGTCTGGATATTCTGCCTAAGCGTGTCGTGAAGCGCGGCGGGCAGAGAGGTCGTTTTCAGGATATTGTCGATCATCGTGCCGTTCAGCATGATAATCGGCGTGGAGGCAAGGGAGGCGTCGCCGATCAGGGAGCCTGCGTCGGTATAGGTGCTCATCAGATCGGTTATACCCTGGTTCCGCGCCATCGCGTCCGCCAGCTTCGGCCCGGCGGTCAGGGCGCACAGCAGCGAAAGAAAACAGGCCGCAACGCCCAGCAGCGAAGCCAGGAACCCGCGGTATATGGCGAAAACCACGCTGATCGCGACGACCAGCAGAAGAAGGACATCCACAATATTCATGGCGATATCAGGGCAGGGAGACCGCCCATACGTCGGTGCCGCATACCAACAGGGCCGTGCCGTTGTCGGTGATGCCAAGGTAATCGGTTACGGTGCCGTCCACGGGCAGGCGCAGCGCGGAGAAACGCTGCTCGCCCGTATCGGCGCGGTACAGGCTGTTGCCGGAGAAAGCGTACAGCCTGCGCCCGCGGATGGCCGCGCCTACGCAGGCGTCGGGCAGGGAGTAACGGACGTCGGTTTTGCCGTGCAGCAGGCGCAGCTCGGTGAAAGCGCCGTCATTGTCGGTTTGCAGTACGGGGGCAAGCAGCAGATACGGGGAAGAATTGGTGACGGCGCTTCCGATCAGCTTCCAGCCGTAAACGAGCACCTCGTCGCCTACGCTTTCTGTGCCGCGGTAGTCGTACAGCCGCAGCCGCCTGGTGTTGAGCACGTTCAGATAGCTGCCTGAATAGACGACGGCGTATGTGATGGGCTCGCCCAGGGAAATGCTGCCGGTGTTCATCGCGCCCACGCGGTATACGTGCATGGTGGTTTCGGGGGCCGATCCGTACACGTCCAGCGCGGTGGTCCACAGGTATTCCCCGTCGCCGAAAAAGCCGCAGTCCAGCATCATCAGGTCCGTGTAATTATTGGTTTCGCTGTCGATCTGCGAACCCTCCAGATCCTTGACGATCAGGGAGGGGGAAACGCCATCGCCGGTAACGACGGCCAGGTATTTCGCGCCTACGCGGGCAAACTGAATCGGCTCGCTGAGCCTGTCGCTGTAGGTGGACCTGCCGCCGCGGTCAAACAGCATCAGCTGATTGTCCGCCCAGACCACTACCTGCTTTTCGCCCGCGTAGAACTTGGCGCCCTCGCCGACGTTGGCTTTCCAAAGCTCGTTTCCGCCTGTGGACAGGCAGAACAGCGTTCCGCCGTCGTAATACAGGATACGGTCGTTAAAGGGCGTCACATCCTGGCTTACGACGCAGCGCAGCTTGGCGCCGCTGATCGTGCCGCGTTTGCCGCTGAGAAGCCCCAGCAGATAAGTGATCAGCACCAGAAGCACCAGGATCGCCAGTATCAGCAGGTATCGGTTCAGCGTGCGCCGCTTGGCGGCGACATCATGAGTTGGCATACTTACCTCCGTATTATACGCATTCTATTATACGCGTATCAGGGGGCCGCGTCAAACAGCTTGAGCAAATCTTCCTGGGTGAGCCGCGCGGGCATGCTCTCGCCGGGGGTGATGAGCTTGTCAAACAGCGTGCGCTTGGCCTGGCTCATGCCGACCACCTGCTCTTCAATGGAATTGTGCACCAGCAGGCGGATGACCTCGACCTCCCGGGTCTGGCCGATCCTGTGCGCCCTGTCGACTGCCTGTTCCTCGGCGGCGGGATTCCACCAGGGATCGTAATGAATGACCATGTCCGCGCCGGTCAGGTTGAGCCCCGTGCCTCCGGCCTTGAGCGAAAGCAGGAAAACGCTGCCCTCCCCGGCGTTAAAGCTGTCGCACAGCCGTACGCGCTCGTCCGCGGGCGTGTCGCCGTCCAGATACAGGCTTTGTATGCCTTCCTGGCGCAGACGGGCTTCGATCAGGCGGAGCATGCGGGTGAACTGGCTGAATATCAGCGCGCGCCGCCCGTTCTGTAGCGCGGGCAGCAGGATATCCACCAGCATTTCCAGCTTGCCGGACGTTCCGCTGTAATCGGGCAGGCAGAGCAGCGGATGGCAGCAGATCTGCCTGAGCTCGGTGATGGCGGAGAGCACTTCGGCGCGGCCTTTGGTCAAACCGCGGGTCGAGAGGAGCTCGCGCACGTAATCCCGACGGCGCAGCAGGCTTGCCTGATATACCTTGCGCTGCTCGGGGGACATTTCGGCCATCATGGTCAGCTCCAGCTTGTCGGGCAGTTCGGTCAGCACGTCTTTTTTCAGCCTGCGCATCAGGAAGGGACGGATGCGCTGCATCAGCTCTTCGCTGTTTTCGCCCTCGCCGTAGCGGCGCATGAACGCGCCCGCCCGGGGCAGGTATCCCGGCAGGATGAAATCGAAAATGCTCCACAGCTCGCCTGCGTGGTTTTCCATCGGCGTGCCGGTCAGCGCGATGCGGGTCTGCGCGTTCAGCTGCTTGACTGCGTGCGCGCCGACGCTGGCCGAGTTCTTGATCTGCTGCGCTTCGTCCAGCACGGCGAAACGGAACTGAATGCCGCTGAGCAGGCTCACGTCCCTGCGGATCAGCGGATAGCTGGTCACCAGCACGTCGGGCGCTCCGCTTTCGGACAGCAGGCCGATCTGATCGGCGCGCGCCTGCTGGGTCCCGCTGAGCAGCATGACGCTGAGCTCGGGCGCGAAGCGCTTGAATTCGCTGAGCCAGTTGTAGGTCAGCGAGGTGGGGGCCACGATCACGGAGGGCATTTTTTCTTTTTCAGCGCGCGCGAAATACAGGAGGGCGGCGATGGTCTGCACCGTTTTTCCCAGCCCCATATCGTCGGCCAGTATGCCGCCCATGCGCAGCGTGCGCAGGGCGCACAGCCAGGCGAAGCCGCGCTGCTGGTAAGGCCGCAGGCAGTCGATGGGGCATTCGGGCTCGGGCACGTCCATTTCGGCGGCTTGCCGCGCTTCCTCATCCATCGCGATGGGCAGGCCGCTGTTCTGGATCAGGGCTTCAAAGTAAGCGGCGCGGAACATGCCCAGATCGCGGCTGTCGGTATATTCGGCGGCCTCGGTCACGGCCTCGGCGAGCGGCTGCCAGGCGTCCGCCCCTTCCAGCGAAACGAAGGTGCCGTCCTTGAAGCGGAAATAAGCGGCGCGGTCGCGCAGCGCGCGCATCAGGGGAAGCAGCTCTTCGACGGGCTGGTCGCCGTCGCTGATCTCAAGCTGCAGTTTTCCGCCCGTTCCCCGCAGAATACCGCTCAGCTGCGGCTTGCGCGGGGTGAATTTGCGGAATTCCTTGCTGAAAAACACTTCGGCGTATTGGGTCAGAACGGCCGCGCCTTCCGTGACGAAGCGATAGATCTCCTCCGCGCCGTTCAGGTAAACCCGGCCGCGGGAAACGCGGAAACCGTCGGCAGCCAGCAGATCGGTGATTTCCTGCTCCTTCTGCGCGTCGCGCAGCAGGAGCAGCTGATCGTCGTAATCGACTGGCAAAAACGGATCGATCACACGGTTTCCGTATACGAAATCGGTATGAATGGTGACGTCGCGGCCTTCGCGGTCCAGATAGATGCGGGCGTGGAAGGGCGCGCGGGTCAGCTGGCTTTCCAGCTCGGGCGCGAAGCGCAGTTCGCCCGCCCGCGCGAGCCACAGCGTCAGCTCGCTCATGACCTTCTGGGTCTGGTCGGAGTCGAAGAGGAACTGTGTGCGGCCGTCGGTGCGATCCTGCGTGCAGAGGCGCACCGCGCCCCGCTGCTGCCGGGAAACATGAGTGACAACGCCGTCCACCAGCGCGTAGGACCAATCCTCGGTCAGCGGACGGATCTCGCCGTCGAAGGCCGCCGTCACGCACAGCCGGTGGATGCCGGAGCCCGGCTTTGCCCGGTCGCTCAGCGTAAAGGAAAGGGGAAGGGGATCCTTCGATATCCCTTCCTGCTCGATGGTGTCGCTGTCGACCTGCAGACGATAGGGCAGCTTTTCCAGTATCTCCCAGACCTGCATTGCGATGGGGACGGGCAGCGGGATGAGCCGGGCCTCCTGCACGCCGATATGGATATCCGCGCTGAGCAGGGATGCGCAGTGCTGCTCCAGCAGACGGATCAGGCGGGAGGCGGGCTCGTTAAATCGCATCCAGGAAGGGAAAAAGGTAAAGCCCTTGCCGAAGGTCGCGCTTTCGCCCGTGCGCAGGGCGGTCAGAAAATCGGGGATGGAGCGGATCACGTAAAGCCGTTCCAGGCCGATGCGAAGGCCGAAGTGCATATCGGTGCCGATCATGCGAATATCGGGCTCCAGCCGGAGGACCGTCGTTTCGGGCAGCGCGCTCTCCATGGCGGCCATCAGCGATCCGGCGCGCTCGCGGGCGCGCATCTCCTGCATGGCGCGCAGCGCTCCGCTTTCGCCCGCGGCGATCATGGACGCTCCGACGTGGCGGCACAGCGGCGCTTTGTCGCAGCCGCACTCGGCGCGGCCGCCGGCGTACAGACGCACATACTGACGCAGCCCCGAAACCGAATAGACCAGGCATTCGGGGGTGCGCTGTATTTCCCGCACGCCGCCGCGCCGGTACAGCGCCCGGGCCGCGTCAAACTCATCGGCGCCGATTTTCTCACGCAGTTTCAGCAAGTTCATTCAGACAAAACCTCCGGAAGGACAGTGCGAAAGAGACGTATCTTTTTATAATACGACGCGAAAGGCGTTTTTCCTGCCGGAAAAAAACGTCAATATTTGCCGTTTCGGCAGCTTGACGGAAAGAAAACGCGCAAAGCCAAATTTGCGCATGCTATTTTGTGAACAGGCCTTGACGTGAAGGGCAAAAAACAGTACAATATATACAAGCGAAAGCCGTGATATATAGATGATTTTCTGGAGAGGAGGAAATTTATTTTTATGGACTTTTCAGGACGTGTCATACTATCCTTTGTCGAAGAAGATAATATTCAGCGCGCATATTTTCGCGTTCGTCCGCTGCTGACCGAGGACGGCGCGGTCACCCAGGCCGATATCGACGCCCTGCCGGACGAGGGCTATCTGCGGGTGGTGCCCGATAAAAATGAGCAGCATACCTTCAAAGAGCGGATGCGCGAGATGGGGATGCTGTGCGTGCTCGATCTGTACAACCTGCCGTCGGACGCCGTCAAGATCAGGACCAACAAAAATTACGCGCCGCAGCGCGGGGAAAACAACCAGTATATCGTTTATTCGGACGCCGTGCAGTCCATCCCGCAGCAGCTGTTTTACGAGGTGATCAGCGCCGAAAACGGCGAAAAGGAAAAGATCGGCCGGGCGTCCACGCCCTTCTGCTACCTGCGCAGCGGCGGCAGGATCTTCGGGCCCGTGAGCCGCGCGACCGGTCTGGAGCAGGAAGGCGCTGCCCCGCTTGCGCCCGACAGCGAAGGCATTTACGCGGTGACCCTTCCGGATGGCGCGGAAAAGCTGTTCTACTGGCCCCGCCGGGAGCATCACGCGCCCGCCGCCGAAAGGACCGAGCCCCAGCGGAACGCCGCGCAGGAAGAGCGCCCCGCGCCCGCCGAAACGCCCAAGCTCAACGGCATGCCGCTTTATCAGACGGTCGCCCGCCGCGCGTCCGCGCCGCAGCGCGCGCATAACGCGCTGGTGGACGCCGTAGGCCAGCAGTTGCGCGCGGGCCGCGTGGAAGCGCCCGGCGCTGTGATCGCCGCCGGCACCGCTATGAAGCCGGTGGAAAACCCGATGGACGCTTTCCGCCGCTCTCTGGATAAGCTGTGGGCGATGCCCGATATGCAGCGGCAGGCCGCCGCGCACTTCCTCAGCCTGACGGGCGTGCAGAACATCCTGAATCAGCAGCTGTGCGGCCGCGGCTCCGACGCCGTATCGCGGGCCCTGAACAGCCAGATCCAGGATCTGGAAGCGGAACGCCTGGCCTTGCTGATGCAGATCGAGAACGCCCGCAAGAGCATGAGCGCGCTTCGGCAGGAAGCGCTCGGACAGGCGGCCGCGGCCGAAAAGGAAACGCTGCAGCGCATTCAGCAGCAGGTGACCGAGGCGCGCGACGATCTTGAAAAGGTGAACGTCGAGCGCAGCAGGCTGCTGGAGGAGCGCGACCGGGTGCTGGCCGAAATGGAAAATGCCGATCCCGAAACCGTTTATCTGAAGGCCGAGATCGGCGGCTTTGCCGATCTGAATACCCTGTGCGACCGCGTGCAGCGCGCGATGGAAGCGGCGGGGCTTGCGTGCGGTAAAGACGACGCAATCCATTTGCTGACGCTGCTGTGTGTTTCTCCCGACCGCATCGAACTGCAGGCTGCTGCGGCGGCGGACGCGCTGGCGGGCGCTCGCGCTTTTGCCTGCGCGCTGGGCGTTTCGGCTCCCGTGGCGGACGACGCGATAATGCGCCGCGAGGAAGGCGGCGACAGCTTCCGCATGGTGATCGGACAATACGATCTCGGGATACAGAAAGGCTGCACGAAGCTGATCGTGGCCGCGTCCTCCGCCGCCCGCGACGCGGACGACGCTTATCGCTGCGCGCCCTGGCCCGAGATCCGTTTGGCGGCCGCGAAGGGCTGGCAGTTCAGCGACGCGCCGGCCTGCCCGCCGGTGAAGGCCGCGGCTGTGCGCGACGCCGTGATGAAGGACCGCATCGCGCCGCCGGATTCCGCGCTGGAACTGCTGGGAGAAATCATCGAAGCGCTGCAGGGCGCGCACGCGCCGGTCTCGCGCGGCGTCCAGCGGCAGATCTACGAGTATCTTTCCTGCGCGGCGGCGCATCTGTCGGGCGGGATCGCCGACGCGATCGATTGCGCGGTCTGCGCCTGGATCGTGCCGCATGCCAGACGCTGCGGCGTCCGCAGCGAACTGCTGATGCCGCTCATTCAGGAGCTGCCCAGGGCGGCAACGCTGATAGGAAAGGTGACTGAATGACCGAAAACAGGATAACCAGTCTGCAAAATCCCCGTGTAAAAGCGTGGCGCGCTCTCAAGGAAACAAAAGGGCGCGCCGCGCAGCGCCTTTTTTTGGCCGAAGGCGATCACCTGACCGGCGAAGCGCTGGCCGCCCGCGCGGCGAACGTGCTGCTGGTGGGGGAAGGCGGCTGCGAAAAATACGCGCGGCATATGGAAACGGCGCGGAGACAGAACACGGAAATCTGTATTCTGGGAGATCATGTGATGGAAGCGCTCTGCGACGCGAAAACGCCGCAGGGCGTGATCGCCGTTTGCGCGATGCCGGATCTGATGGCACCGCTGCCGCCTGATAAAATGAAGCTGGCCGCGCTGGACGGCGTGCAGGATCCCGGCAACGTCGGCACGGTGCTGCGCACGCTGGACGCGGCGGGCTTCGACGCCCTGCTGATCGACGGGCGCACCGCCGATCCCTACGGCCCCAAAGCGCTGCGCGCTTCCATGGGCGCGGTGTTCCGCGTTCCGGTATACGCGGGAAATCTTCCGGATATGCTGGAGCGAATCGGCGCTACCCATGATCTGTACGCCGGGGCGCTGGACGGGGAGCCTTACTTTGAGCGCGCGCGCAGCCATCCCGGGGTTTGCGTGATCATCGGCAACGAGGGCGCGGGCATCTCCCGGGCGGTGTATGAGGTGCCCGGGATCAAAAAGGTCAGATTGCCAATGGTCGGCGGCGCGGAATCGCTCAACGCGTCGGTCGCGGGAGCGATCATGATATACGATATTGTTCGCCGCGGAGAATAAGCGAAGGAGAAATACGTATGCAGTTACTGTACTTTTTTGAAAAGCTGCGCATGCCCTGGCTGGATTCGGTCATGATGGTCATTACCCAGTTCGGCGGCGAGATCCTGTTCCTGGCGATGGCGATCGGCGCGTTCTGGTGCGTCAGCAAAAGGCTGGGGTATTACATGCTTACCGTGGGCTTTATCGGCACGACGCTGAACCAGGCGCTCAAGCTCATCTTCCGCATTTCCCGGCCCTGGGTTCAGGATCCCGATTTTACCATTGTCGAAGCGGCGCGGGCGGACGCAGGCGGCTATTCCTTCCCCAGCGGGCATACGCAGAACGCCGCTTCGGTGATGCTCTGCCCGGCCCTGATGGCCCGGAAAAAATGGTTGAAGGCCGTGCTTTGGACGATGTTTTTCCTGGTGGCGCTGTCCCGCATGTATCTGGGCGTGCATACGCCTCTCGATGTGGGCGTAAGCCTGGTCATCGGCCTGGCGCTGGTGTTCGTCCTGCGCCCGCTGTTTAACGATCCCGATCTGCCCGCGCGCCGGATGGTCCCCCTGATGGCGGCCCTGATCGTCATGGCGGTGATCTATGTGATCTATACGAATTGCTGGAAATTCCCGGCGGATATCGAAGCCGAGAATCTGGAGGAAGGCGTAAAGAACGGGTATTCGCTGCTGGGCGCCGTGCTGGCCATGCCGCTGGGATACTGGCTGGATAAGAAATACATTCATTTCAAAACCGAAGGCTCTCTTCCCGCGCAGATCGTGAAACTGGTGTTCGGCCTGGCGCTGACCGTGGGCCTGCGCATCGTACTGAAAGCGCCGCTGAACGCGCTGATGGGCGGAGGGTACGCGGCCAACGCCGTGCGCTACTTTCTGATGACGACCTTCGCCATGGCGGTCTGGCCGCTGACCTTCCCCTGGATCAATCGAATGCTGCCGCGCAAGTAACGCCCGGGCATCACCCGTCATAGGATGCAGTGAGCCGCGATACAGGCTCAGAATCCATCGAGACGGGTGATTTTTTATGGCAAATTGTTGCTGCAATAATTCGCAGTTCGCAAGCTGCGGTTCTGTGTTTGGATGCAGCGGCGCGTGGCGTCCTGTGTACGGCCCCACCGGCCCGACCGGTCCCATGGGCCCTGCCGGCGTCGGCGCTACCGGCCCCACCGGCCCTGAAGGCCCTGCGGGCGAGATCGGACCTACCGGTCCGACCGGTCCTGAAGGCCCCGCGGGCGAAATCGGCCCCACCGGCCCCACCGGCCCTGAAGGTCCCGCGGGCGAGATCGGACCTACCGGCCCCGAAGGCCCTGCCGGCGCTGACGGCGTGGACGGCGAGATCGGTCCCACCGGCCCGACCGGCCCCGAAGGCCCCGCGGGCGAAATCGGCCCGACCGGCCCTACCGGTCCTACCGGCCCCATCGGCCCCACCGGCCCTGCCGCGGTGATCGAAAAGCAGTCCTATGCCCAGCTGGCGCAGGCGCAGAGCGTGGGCAACGGCGATCTGTACGCCATGACGCCCCAGACTACCCGCAGCCTGCAGCGGGATATCGTTCCCGGCGTCAATGAGGTGACGCTGCAGCCCGGCACGTATATGATCTCCTACGCGGTGAGCACCGACGGCGCGACGGCTGGCGATTACAGCGTGATGCCGCTGCTCAACGGCAGCCCCCTGACCCTGTACAGCGCGGGCGAAACGGCCGTCGTCGGCGAAATGAGCGGCGTGTCCGCTACCTTTATCATCAGCCCCACGGCGGTTTCCGTGCTCCAAATGCAGGCGACGCTGTCCGTGGCTTCCATGAACCAGAACATCAGCGTGAGCATCATTAAACTGATCTGATCAAAAAAAGCGTGCCTCCCGGTCAAGGGAAGCACGCTCTTTTACGGTCTTATACTGTTTTGTTGCTAAGAGCCAATTCACGAAGGGTGAATTCAGACAGAAAAGGAAACGTTAGGGCCTACGCGGCCCTAAGACCCGCGCCAAAGGGCCCGCATGAAGCGCGGGGCGTAAACCAGACTTGCTTCCGCCTGTTTGGCCTATGGGGACAAGCAAGCTCCCGGGCATAAAGAACGAGGGGATTTTACCAGAAAAACAAGCTCGTTTGTTTTTCTGGTAAAATCCCCTCGTTCACTGTGCGCTTCGCGCACAGTCTGGCCAGCGAAGCTGGCCTGCCCGGGAGCGGTTACTGACATATTAGCCAGTTGGCGGAATGCGTTGCAGCAGGAGCGGCCGCAAACGCAGGTTTCTTTGCTCAGCTTTCTTTTCCCAAAGAAAGCGCGTATTTCCTGCCTGTTTCACGGAAATACGGCGCTTCTTGTCTTATTTTCCTATTTGCATCATGGCTCTTAGAACGCGAATAGTATAAATGGCGGAATAAGAAATAGTGAAAATACCGTTCGCGTTCTATCCCGAGAACAATATATATATTAAAGGGGATGCTGCAGAAGCCGATCTGCAATATCCTCTTTGTTTACAGGTATATTGGTTCTCACAAAAGAATGAGCAACAGTGAATACCGG
>CACWLY010000072.1 GCA_902761825.1 uncultured Eubacteriales bacterium | reverse complement strand
GAATGATCAGCCCATCGCCAGCAGCAAGGGCTATGCTGAAATTCGCAGGGAATTCAACGAAAACAAACAGGTGACCCGCGAAAGCTGGTTCGGCGAGGATGGCCAGCCCATGACGACCGGCGACACTTATGTTACGATCCTGCGCGATTTCGACGAAGCGGGCAACGTGATCTGGGAAAAGTACCTGGACGCCTACGATCAGCCGGTCGCGAGCAGCAAGGGCTATGCGGAAGTCCGCCGCGCCTATAAGGCTCCCAAGCAGGTGACCCGCGAAAGCTGGTTTGGCGAGGATGGCCAGCCCGTAACGGCCGGCAACACCTACGTCACGATCCTGCGCGATTTCGACGAAGCGGGCAATGTGATCTGGGAAAAGTACCTGGACGCCGATGATCAGCCCATTGCCAACAAGAGCGGCTATACGCAGATCCGACGTGAATTCAACGAAAACAGAAAGCCCATCCGCACCAGCTATTTCGACGCGGAAGGGCAGCCTACGGCCGGCAAGAATACCTATACGGCGGTTCTGATGGATTACGACGCGGCCGGGAACGTGATCCGCGAGCGGTATCTGGACGCCGACGGGCAGCTTATCGCCTGCAAAAAGGGTTACGCGCAGGTTGAGCGCCAGTTCAACGACAAAAACAAGGTGATCCGGATGAATTACCTCGACGCGGAGGGGCTGCCCACCGTCGATTCGGAAGGCGCCGCGCTGATCGTGTACGAGTACGGAGAGAACGGAAAGGTCAGCGCCACGCTGAAATATGACCTGGAAGGGAATAAGCTGGAATAATCAAACAGTTTTTCTGACATGCCCGGCCTTCCCGCAGCCTATTTGTTTTCATCCACATACTTGCGCATGTGCTGCAGCGCGTTCTTTTCCAGACGGCTCACCTGCGCCTGGCTGATGCCGATTTCCCCGGCCACCTCCATCTGCGTGCGGCCCTCGAAAAAGCGCAGGCGCAGGATCTTCTGTTCGCGCTCGTTCAGGCGGCGCATGGCCTCGCTGACGGCCAGGTTTTCCAGCCACAGGCTGTCGGACTGCTTCTGGTCGCGCACCTGATCGATGATATAGATGGCGTCCCCGCCGTCGTTGTACACCGGCTCAAACAGCGATACCGGATCCTGAATGGCCTCCATGGCAAACACCACGTCTTCCTCGGGCGCGCCGATCTCCCGGGCGATCTCGCCCACGGTGGGCTCGCGGTCCAGGCGGCTCACCAGCGCGTCCCGGGCCTGCAGCGCCTTGTAGGCGGTATCCCGCAGGCTGCGGCTGACGCGGATCGGGTTGTTGTCGCGCAGATAGCGGCGGATCTCGCCGATGATCATGGGCACCGCGTAGGTGGAAAAGCGCACGTTCTGGCTTACGTCAAAATTGTCCAGCGCTTTGATCAGCCCGATGCAGCCTACCTGAAACAGATCGTCGGCGTTTTCGCCGCGGCCCGCAAAGCGCTGCACGACGCTGAGCACCAGCCGCAGATTGCCGCTTATGAATTCTTCCCGCGCAGCGCGGTCGCCGCCGTGAACCAGGGGAAACAGCGCGCGCATGCGCTCGTTGCTCAGTACAGGCAGGGCGCTGGTATCCACCCCGCATATTTCCACCTTGTTGTTCGCCATACTGAATGTTACCTCCGACAGTTTCAGTATGGCTTTCCGTTTGCCGCTTTATACGCCCCAAACGAACTTTTGTACGGGGTTTATAGCGGAATTACCGCTGTATATGCAGATTCACCCTCAGCTGCTGAGCCTGGTCAGTTCGCTGTTCAGCCGCTCCAGAATGCGCTTTTCAAGCCGGGAAATATAGCTTTGGCTGATGCCCAGCCTGTCCGCGACCTCCTTCTGGGTCAGCTCCTTTTCGCCGTCCAGGCCGAAGCGCAGCTGCATGATCTGCTTTTCCCTGCGCGAGAGCTTTTTGAGCGCTTCCCGCAGCAGCTGTTTTTCCACGCGCTCGTCCATGCGCCGGTACACCAGATCGCCTTCCGTGCCCAGCACGTCGCTGAGCAGCAGTTCGTTGCCGTCCCAATCCCGGCGCAGCGGCTCGTCCAGGCTGATCTCGTACCGGCTGCGCGCGGTGTGGCGCAGGTACATCAGCACTTCGTTTTCGATGCACCGGCTGGCATAGGTGGCCAGCTTGTTCTTTTTTTCGGGATCGAAGGTGTTTACCGCCTTGATCAGCCCGATCGTGCCGATGCTGATCAGGTCTTCCAGGCCCACGCCGCTGCTCTCGAACTTGCGCGCGATGAACACCACCAGCCGCAGGTTATGCTCGATCAAAAGGCTTCGCACGCTGCCGTCCGCGTCCTGCGGCAGCCGTCGCAAAAGCTCCTGCTCCTCCTCGCGGGAGAGCGGCTGCGGCAGGGGATCGGCCCCGCCGATATAATACAGCGGCTCGGCGCACAGCCGGGCCCACAAAGCGTATAAGCCGGTTCGGATATCCATTCTATACCTCCCGATCATAATGTGGGCGGCAGCAGCGCGCGCTGCCCGGTCAGGCTGTCGCTCACCGCCACCATGGCATGGACCGCCCGCCATACCCGCCCGCTGCGGATGTACAGCGCGCGGGGACGGAAGCACATAAGCAGCTGGCTGCCCGCCGCCGTGCGCACGCTGATCAGCCGGAAGCCCCGGGGCAGCGTGCCGATCCGGCCGCAGGCCATGCCCTCGGGCAAGTGCGCCTGCAGCGCATCGTAGGAGGCCACCACAACGGGCAGCGCGGTCACCGGGTCGCGGAGCAGATTGCCGGTGTCCACCAGTCCGTCCAGCGTCACGCCCCCGCCCTCAAACAGCAGCCGCAGCTCCGCGCGTTCCCCGGCCCGGGAGCGCGCGCGAAGCAGCAGCCGAAGGCCGTACCATGCCGCCGGGGCGCAGCACAGCGCCGCGCCGGCGGCGTTCATCCCCAGGCGGTTCAGATGCCCGGCAGCGCCCGCCGCCATCAGGCCGGTCAGCATCAGCCCCGCCGTGCCCCGGGGACAGCGTTCGGGCCCGAAGGCCGAAAGCGCCATGATCAGGGCGATGGGCAGGGCGGCATAGCCCGCGCAGCGCGCGCCCCAGCAGACGAGCGCCGCCATGGAAAGCCCGGTGCCGAGCGCCGCCGCCAGCAGCAGCCGGACGGGCCGCGCCCTGCCGCCGCACAGACGCCCCGCGCAGGACAGGCACAGCAAATCCATCAGCAGGTTTACGCCGATATACCATTCTCCCGGGATCACCACGCCGCCCGCCTCCTTGCGCCATCATCATAGCGCCGGGAACTGCCCCGCGCGGTCGATGCGTGGCGCGGAAAATGCCGAAAAACCTGTTAGACAATGCGCATAAAAACATATTTACAAACGCCCCGGAGGGCGTTATAATTGATTTATACAAAAACGTTTTTGCGTGCCAGTTGATACATTGCGGCGATCTGTATTGCGGGAGGAAGCAGCATGGCTGTATCCATCAAGGATGTGGCGAAGCTTGCCGGCGTCACCACCGGCACGGTATCCAGGGCTTTCAACCATTACAGCGATATCCTGCCCGAAACGAAAGAGCGGATTATGGCCGCGGCCAGGGAGCTCGGCTACGTTCCCAACGCGACCGCGCGCAGCCTGTCCGCCAAGCGTCCGCCCAATATCTGCCTGATCGTATCCAATATTCAGTCGGGCGACGACCGGGACGCCATGCTTTTCCTGCTGCTGAAGGGCGTGATCTCCTACGCGCGGGAGCATTATCTGGAGCTTACGCTGTACAGTCTGGATTCCGCCGAGCAGCAGAACATCAGTTTTACGGATTATTGCAGCCTGCATTCGATATCCGGGGCAATCATCACGGGCGTCCGCACCGACGATCCGTATTTTACCGAGCTGATCCATTCCGGCATTCCCGTGGTGGGGATCGATCTGCCCATCGCCGGCGAAAAAACGGGCTGGGTCTCCATCAACAACCGCGCCGCCGCCGGGGAGGCGGTGGAAGCGCTGTTCCGCAAAGGATTTGAACGCCTGCTGATCGTGGAAGGCAGCCCGAATACCGCGGTCAACGCGGAACGCCTGGAAGGCGTGCGCGACGCCTATCGCGCCGCCGGCCGGAAGCTGGATGAAAGCAGCGCCTGCGTCGTCGCCGATTTCAGCGAAAAAACGGCGGAGGAGCAAACGTCGGAATGGCTGAAGGCTCATCCGGCTCCCGACGCTGTGTTCTGCTTCAGCGATCTGATGGCGCTGGGCGTGATGGAGGCGCTGAAAAAGCGCGGGCTGCGGGTTCCCGCGGATGTGTCGGTCATGGGCTTCGACGGCATGCCCTTTACCACGCTGACCGATCCAAGATTGTCCACGGTGGAGCAGGATATGCGCGCGATGGGCCGCGAAGCCGCGGCCTTCCTGCACGGGCTCATGGAAAGCGCCTGCAAGCCGGGCCACCGCACGCTGCCCCATCATATACGGATGCGGGACAGCGTGGGCGAACTGCAATTCGTACCCAAAGATACGGACGTATCTTTGAAATAAAAAAGGAGGTCTCCTCACATGAAAAAGGTTCTTGCGCTGGTACTGGCGGCAATGATGCTGCTGGGCATGATGCCCTTCGCCCTGGCGGACGGCGTCGTATCCGTCACGATCCCCCACTACAAGACCGGCGAAAACGTCGGCGCGATCTTCTTCCTGCCCCAGGTGGAACGCTTCAACGCGCTTTACGAGGGCAAGTATCACATCGAGATCGAAGAACTGACGCAGGATATGTATGCCGATAAGATCCAGCAGCTGGGCCAGCAGCGCAAGCTGCCCGTGCTGGTGGAAGGCGGCAACACCGAATGGATCAAGAACGTGGTGATCCCCAACAACCTGTTCACCGATCTGGCTCCCTTCCTGGCCGAGCATAAGGAAGTGGCCGATCTGCTGATCGAAAGCAACCTGGCTTACAACACCACCGAGGACGGCAAGGTGTTCTCCGTCGCCCTGCCCGTCATCCGTCCCATGGGCATGTACTACAACGGCGAAATGATCGACCTGGGCGGCAAGACCCCCGCCGAGATGAGCTGGGATGAGTTCACCGAAGCGCTGGGCGACAACAAGATCGCCTTCATGACCGGTGAAAACGCCTGGACCACCACCCTGGCCTTCTCCAGCATGATCGCCGTGGAAGAGGGCGGCGCGGAGCTGCTGCGCAGCCACACCATCGACAAGCTCTATGACTTCAACCAGCCCGCGATCCTGAACGCCGTGGCCAAGCTGCAGAAGATCCTGCAGAACTACGCCTCCTCCAACACCGTTGGCGCCGTGTACGCCGACGCCGCCAACGCTTTCATGAGCAAGAACGCGGCCGTCATCGCCAACGGCTCCTGGATGGTGGGCGATTTCGCCGAGGACGGCGGCAAATGGTCCAACGGCTTTGACGGCTCCACCGTGCACGGCGCCGTGCTGCCCGGCAACGTGGCCCTGGCCAATACCGACGGCTTCGGCTGGTGGATCCCCGCCAACGCTTCCGACGCCGAGAAAGAATTGGGCATGGCCTTCATCGCCTTCATGAACACGCCCGCCGAGCTGGAAGCCTACATGCTGGCCGAGGGCGGCGTCGCTCCCAACCTGAAGGTATCCGACGAATACACCGAGAAAGCCAAGGCCAGCGGCCTCATGTATGAATATGTGAACGCCGTCAACGCCGACACCATCATCTGCCCCAGCTTCGGCGACTGCGTGCCCTCCTCCGTGGGCGACCAGGAGTTCGGCAAGCTGCTGCCCCAGCTGATCGACGGCACCCTGACCCCCGAGGCCTTCTGCGCCGAGCTGACCGCCGCCGCCGAAGAA
The DNA here is from genome assembly GCA_902761825.1 of uncultured Eubacteriales bacterium. GTDB lineage: Bacteria > Bacillota > Clostridia > Christensenellales > Aristaeellaceae > SFMI01. The sequence goes on along the minus strand of CACWLY010000072.1, from coordinate 4,430 downwards.
ACCCGCCTGAACTGATCCCGATTGTGAGTCTGAGCGATTTGCTTGGGCCCCTGCCCCGTTTCCGCAGGGCAGGGGCCCTTTTGCCTCCATCCGGAGGCATACCCGGGGGAAGAAGCGCCCCTCCGGGCATGCCCCCGGCCGAACAGAAAAAGGAGTGACGTCCTATGGCACGCGTCCAGTATTCCAAGCTGGATCGTAGGCATTTCCCCAAGATCTACCTGTTCTTGCTGCCTACGCTGATCCTCTTTGCGATGTTCTATCTCTGGCCCATCATTCAGGTGCTGTTTACGGCCTTCACCAAATGGGACGGCTTCAATTCGCCGAAATTCGATATATCGAACCCCTTTGTCAACTTCCTCCAGCTGTTCAAGATGCGAGGCTTCATGCCGTCGCTGAAAAACCTGTTCTGGTGGTCGTTGATCGCCATGACGCTGCACGTGGGCATCGGCACGCTGGTGGGCTTCCTGCTGGCCCAGAAGCTGAAGGGCTGGAAATTCGTCCGCGCGGTGTTCATGATCCCCAACGTCATCTCCAGCGCCGCCTGGGCCATGATCTACCGCTTCATCTTCAACAAGGACTTCGGCCTGCTCAACGGCATCATCCGCACGGTGAATCCCAATTTCGCCGTCAACTGGTTCTATGAGAGCCCGGCGGCCTTCTGGGCGATCACCTTTACCTGGCTGTTCTACGCCGTCATCGTCACGCTGATCGTGCTGGCCGACCTGATGGCCATTCCGCAGGAATTGCACGAGGCCGCCGAGATCGACGGCGCCAGCGGCTGGAAAAAGACGCTGAAGATTGACCTGCCGCTGTGCCGCAACTCCATCGGCACCGGCGTGATCCTGTCCATCACCTCCCGTATCGCCATGTACGAAAACATCGCCCTGACCTCCCGCGGCGGCCCCGGCAACGACACCATGGGCCTGGCCGTGCTGCTGGTCAAGTCCATCAACGACTACAACTACGGCCTGGCAAACGCCATCGCCCTGATGATGTTCGTCTTCGGTATCCTGGTGATGCTTCTGATCAACCGCGTCTTCCGCATGAACGATCCGGTATACTGAGGAAAGGAGGATAAGAACATGAGTCAGAAAGTCATCGTGAACGGCAAAAAGGTCAAGGGCAGCGACGGCAACGTGAAAAAGGCGCTTACGCCGGGCCGCGTGCTGTACCTGATCTGCGCTTACGCCGTGCTGCTCTTTATCGTGCTGGTCTCTGTTGGCCCGATCGTGTGGGTCATCATGTCTTCCTTCAAGTCCAACGCGGCGATCCTGGGTTCGCCCTTCTCCCTTCCCGACACCTTCAATTTTGACGCCTACGGCAAGGTGATCGGCCAGTTCAGCTTCGGCACCTACGCCCTGAACTCGGTGCTCATCGCCTCCTCCTCGACGGTCGTCGCCATCGTGCTGCTGTCCATGAGCTCCTACGTCATCGCCAAGTACAACTTCCCGTTCAAAAACCTGATCTACGTGCTGCTGACGGTCACGCTGCTGGTGCCCGGCCACACCAAAACCCAGCCCATCTTCAGCCTGATCATGAATCTGAACCTCTACGACACCAAGTTCGGCCTGTTCCTCGTATATCTGTCCAGCTCCATCGCCTCGAGCCTCTTCATCCTGCGCTCCAATTTCGCGTCCATCCCCAAGGAGCTCAACGAGGCTTCCGAGATCGACGGCGCGGGCTTCTTCCGCACTTTCTGGCAGATCAACATGCCGCTTGCCAAGACCGGCATCTTCACGGCGGGCATCCTGATGTTCCTGGGCAACTGGAACGAATACTATTTCGCCTCCCTGCTCACTTCGTCCCCCGCCAACCGCACGCTGCCCGTCTCGCTGGCCTCCTTCAATCAGGCCTTCTCCTACGACTACACCCGTATGTTCGCCGCCCTGACGCTCGTGGTACTGCCCGGCATCATCATCTACATGCTGGCGCAGGAGCAGGTGCAGGCCTCGGTGGCCGGCTCCGCCGTCAAGGGCTGATCAAAAAAGAAAGGGCGTTCGCCGCATGCTGAAATACGATCTCGGTAAAAACGAAAGCGCTGACTGGCTCATTGCCGAAACCGATTTTGATATCGATCATCAGGGAAAATGCGAAGCCATTTTCTGCCAGGGAAACGGCTATCTCGGTCAGCGCGCCGCTCTGGAAGAAAAATACGTGGGCCAGACCCGCGACCTGCTGGTGACCGGCACGTTCAATCGCTTCGATGCGCAGGAGGTATGCGAGCTGCCCAACCTGCCCGACGTGACCAACCTGGATCTTCGCCTGGACGGCGCGTATTTCGCCATGGACCGCGGCAGGACGGAGCAGTACAGCCGGGTCATGGATCTGCGCGGCGGCGAAGTAACCCGCTCCCTGATCTGGACCCGGCCGGACGGCAAGCGCTTCCGCCTCGTGTTCGAGCGCTTCGTTTCCCTGGCTGACGAACACCTGCTGGGCATCCGCGCCGCCGTTACGCCCCTGGACGGGGACTGCGAAGCGACGCTGGACAGCGGCATTGACGGCAGGGTGACCTGCACGGGAAGCCAGCACTTTCACGAGGGCGACAAGCGCATGATCGACGGGCGCTTCCTGCGCATGGTATCGGTCACCACGCAGTCCGCCGTCGCCTGCTGCCTGCATACCGCCTTCCGCTATTTCCTGGACGGGCAGGAAGCGGAGCCCAGGCTCTGGCCCGTGATCGACCGGCGGTATCTGGGCGTGAAGGCTGTTTTCCGCGTGCCCCGGGGACAGACGCTGACAATCGAAAAGCTCACCTGCGTCACCACCGCCCGCGACCTGCAATACGACGGACGCCCGGACGCCGCCGAAGCCGCCGCGGCGGACGGCCTTGCCGCGATCCGCAGCGCCTGGGAAAAGGGCTATGGCGTCCTGGCGAAGGAAAGCCGCGCCGCCTGGGCCGCTTTCTGGGAAAAGGCCGATATCCGGGTCGGCTCCCGCAATCCCTTCGACCAGCTGCTGGTGCGCTTCGCGCTCTACCATCTCAATATCATGGTCAAAAAGGACGACCCCCGCGTGGGCATCGGGGCGAAGGGCCTGACGGGAGAAGGCTATAAGGGACATTCCTTCTGGGATACGGAAATCTTCATCCTGCCGTATTTTATCCTGACCGATCCGAAGGCTGCCCGGAGCCTGCTTGCCTACCGGTATAAGGGGCTGTACGGCGCGCGGAAAAAGGCAAAGGAAAACGGCTTTGAAGGCGCGATGTATCCCTGGGAAGCCGCCTGGATCGACGACGGCGAGGTTACGCCGCTGTGGGGCAGCGCGGACATCGTGACCGGCAAGCCGATCCCGATCCTCACCGGCATGATCGAGCAGCATATCACCGCCGACGTGGCCTTTGGCGTTCAGCTGTATTACGCCGTGACCGGGGATCAGGATTTCATGGACCGGAACGGATACGAGATCCTCATCGATACGGCGCGCTTCTGGGCCAGCCGCTTCACCTGGGACGAAGCGCGCGGCGCTTATGTGATCCTGGATGTGATCGGGCCCGACGAATACAAAGAGCACGTGGACAACAACGCCTACACCAACTACATGGCGGTCAACAACATGAAGCTGGCGCTTCAGGCGATGGACGATCTGGACCGGCGCGGCGGGGAAACCCGCGAGCGGCTGAACGCGCAGTTCGATTTCGCCGCGTGCAGGCGCGATATCGCGGCGGTCATGGAAAAAGCGTACCTGCCCAAGCCCGGCGCGGACGGCATCGTGCCGCAGTTCGACGGCTATTTCGACCTCAAGGCCATCGACCTGACGCCTTACAAGACCGCCGGACAGGTAGGCGCGATCTACCGCGATTACAACAATGAACAGATCTGCACCTTCCAGGTGCATAAGCAGGCCGACACCCTGGTGCTCATGCTGCTGATGGACGATCTGTTCCCGAAAGACGTGAAGGTCAGAAACTATTACTTCTACGAAGCCCGCACGCTGCACGATTCCTCCCTGTCCAAATCCACCCACTGCGTGCTGGCGGCGGACCTGGGCGAGGATGCCACCGCCTACCGCTTCTTCGAGGGCTGCGGCGGGATTGACCTCGGCCCCAATATGGGCACCTCCGATATGGGCGTGCATACCGCGTCCATGGGCGGCATCTGGCAGTGCGCCGTGTACGGCTTCGGCGGCGTCCGGGTGGTAGGCCACGAGCTGCATATCAGCCCGCGCCTGCCCCAGGCCTGGGATCGGCTTTCCTTCCCGCTCGTATGGCGCGGCCAGCCCCTGCGCGTCACCGTCGAGGGCCGGCGCGCAGCCGTGGAAAACCGCGGCGCATCCCCCGTGGAAGTGATCCTCAAGGGCGAAAAAACCGTTCTTGCCGCCGGAGAAACCGCGGAAAGGTAATACTATTCTCAATCTAAAATCTTATCATCTTTGGGTGTCTTTTCCGTCTTGGCGTTGCTTCATTCCGGTCAACGTAGCGCTGCTACGCCTCC
>CACWLY010000071.1 GCA_902761825.1 uncultured Eubacteriales bacterium | reverse complement strand
GCGCAGCACCAGGATATAGGGCACGCCGTTCTGCCGTCCGCGGGTCAGGATCACGACCGCCAGGCCGATCGCCAGCGAGCCGACGACGGCCACGCCGGCCATGCCCGCGCCTGTGGCGATGCCCGCGGCCACGGCCCAGAACATGTACATGATATCCATGGGCTCTTTGATGGACGTGCGGAAGCGGATGATGGACAGCGCGCCCACCATGCCCAGCGTCAGCACCACGTTGCTGGTCACCACGCACAGGATCAGGGCGCTGACCATGGCGACGCCCACCAGCGTCACCCCGTAGGTCATGGTATACATCACGCCCTGATAGGTCGCGCGGTACAGCGCGGCGATGAACAGCCCCAACGCGGCCGCCGTCAGCAGGATCAGCAGCGTATCGGGCAGGGAAAAGGCGACGGCTTTTTCAAAAAAGCTGACGGAAAACAGCTGGTTCAGCACGTTGTTCATTGGTATATCCTCTCAATCGTACGAATGGCAGGCTTCAAACTTGGAAAAGCTCATGGGCCGGCATTGGCAGCAGGTGATATCCCGGATGATATCGGGCAGATAACAGTCAAACTTGACCTCGAGCAGCACAAAATCGTCGCTCTGCGTGCGGATGCGCGGCTGCGCCGGGGAGAGAAAATCCACGTCCCACAGCCCCGTGCGGATATCCGAATCCAGCGTCACGCGCACGTTGCCCGGCCCGTATATATAGGCCTCCCGCCTGTAATGCACCTGCACGCTGGGCTGCGTCAGCTCGGCGCGCATGCGCAGGTACAGTTCGCGCGCCAGCGGCCGGTCGCAGGTCAGCATCCAGTCGGTGTCGCCCGCCATCAGCCGTTCGACCTCGGAACGGGTCAGCGAGCAGCCTGCCTTGTCGCACAGCGTGTCCGCCTTGCTCTTGCGCTCCAGACGGAAGAACTCCCGGTTTTCATTGTAATAGCGGATGCGGTACTTGTGCCGAAGCGGCATGCCTATCTGCTTTTCGGTCAGCGCGCGGCGGCCGGGCGTATCCAGGTAGACGCTGTGGATGTCGTATGTGCCGTCCTCGCGCGCGTGGGGATCGCGCTGCATCACGGCCTGCAGGCGCGTCCGCAGCGCGGCGGCTTCGGCGGGCAGCAGGCGGCTTTTGATCTCGTGGCGCATGCGCTCCCCTCTTTCGTTTCTGTATCCGCGCTATTGTACCATGAAAGCCGCGAAACCGCAAGCGTCAGGCCTTTTTGCGCAGCGCGGATTTGGGAAGAACGAGGCGCATTTCCACCGCGCTTTCGTATTCGTATACCTCGCAGCGCGCGTCCAGCCCGGTATCGCGCATCTGCTGCACGATGCCGCGGATGGCGTTGATGTACAGCCGGTGATCGCGGGCCAGGCTGATCATCCGCCGGTGAGACGCGGGCACGGGCAGGCGCTCCAGGGCCTTCGCCACCAGCTGCTCGGTTTTCTGCACGCTCAGCTTCTGCGCCGCGGCCGCGCGGACGACGCGAAGCCGCGCCTCCTCGCCCGGCAGCGGCAGCAGCGCCCGCGCGTGGCGCTCGCTCAGCCCGCCTTCGACGACGGCCTCGCGCACGGCGGGCTCCAGCCTGGTCAGGCGCAGGCGGTTGCTGACGGCGGGCACGCTCTTGCCCAGCAGCCGCGCCAGCGTTTCCTGCTTCATGCCCTGCCTGAGCAGCCGGGCGTAAGCGTCGGCCTCCTCAAAAAAGCCCAGGTTCTGCCGCTGCACGTTTTCCACCAGCGCCAGCAGCGCGCTTTCGGCGTCGTCGGCGGGCAGGATAAAGGCTTCGATGTGCGTATGCCCGAGCAGCTTGCAGGCGCGCAGACGCCTTTCGCCCATGATCAGTTCGTATCCTGACGGCAGCGGGCGCACGGTGATGGGCTGCAGCAGGCCGTTTTCGCGGATGGAGGCGGCCAGCTCCATCAGCGAAAAATCGTCGAACGTTTCGCGCGGCTGCATTCTGTTTGGAACGATGCTGTCAATGGCCAGCCAGCAGAGCTGACGGCCCGCCGTTTGTATGGCAGTATTCGAGCGCATAAGCGCCTCCTGATCCGGAATGGAGGACACGGCGTCCTTCGGGCCGCCTCCCTCCTGCGGCCTTCCGGATGCGTCCGTGTCCCTGCGCCTGTGATTCTACGCAAAAGAGCGGCCTCCTGCCGGGAGCGCCGCTCTTTCGTTCGACAAAAAAACGCCGTTATTGCCTGTTTTTCCCTGATTCTCCGGAATTTCCCAGCGGTTCCTTGGAGGGCGTGCCGCTTTTTCGGGGATACTGTCGGGCGGTTTTTCCCGTTTTCAGGAAGGGCTGCACATAATGCTCTCTGCCTTCGATGGGCAGGCGGAACAGCGGCTCGGCCTTCGCGGAAAGCAGCCGCGCCGCCCGCTCCCCGGCCGCCAGCTCCTCGCGCACGGCCGGACCTTTCCAGCAGAGCGCGCGTCCGCCGGGCCTGACGAAGGGCAGCAGGTATTCGCACAGCACGTTGAGCGGCGCGACCGCCCGCGCGACGGCCAGATCGAAGCCTTCCCTGAGCTCGGTCCGCGCGGCGTCCTCGGCCCGGGCGCAGCGCTTGCGCTGGGAATCGAGCAGCGTCACCCGCAGGTCGGGACGCGCGATGGCCAGCGGCAGCCCGGGAAAGCCCGCGCCCGTGCCCACGTCGATGAGCTGCGCGCTTTGCGGGAACCATTCTCCGCGCAGCAGCGGCAGCAGCGAATCGCCGTAATGCCGCAGCGCCATTTCCGCTTCCGGCACGTTGGTCAGATCCATGCGGCTGTTCCATTCCAGCAGCAGGGCGTGATACGCGCGCAGCCGGTCGAGCGCCAAAGCGTCGGGCGCGATCCCGGCGGGCCGCAGGATATCGGTCAATTGTTCAATCATCGGTTTCCTCCGCGCGGATCCTGAGCAGCTGCAGCATGGTTTTTTCCAGCGCGCCTTCCAGCGGCAGCCGGCCGCTCTTGACCCGGTATTCGGTTTCCATGCAGGCGTCGCACATCGCGCGCAGCTTTTCTTCGGTATAGCGCGTTACCTGCGCGTACAGCTGACGCACGGCGAAGGGTGGCGCGCCGATCTTCGCGGCGATGGCGTCGGGCTGCGCTCCGTCCGCCCGGAGCAGCTTTACGGCCAGCATGCGGCGGCATTCGCCCTGCAGAAGGGCCAGCAGCATCAGCGGTTCTTCCCCGTCCTTCAGCAGCGCGCGGGCCAGCGTGAAAGCGCCCTTTGCGTCCCCGCGCATCAGCGTATTGGTCAGGTCGTACACCCGGTAGGCCGTCGTGCGCACGCATACCGCGTCGATATCCTCGGGCAGGATTTCCGCCCTGTCCCCGGCGTAGGCGGCCAGCTTCTGCAGTTCGCCGGAAAGGGCGTACAGGTCGTTCCCCGCGGTGAAGGTCAGCTCCTGACAGGTCGGCGCGCTGATCTGCTTGCCCAGCTTTTTCAGGTACTGGGCGATCCAGCGCGTCATTTCGCGGTCCTCCAGGGGCGAAAACTGCACGATCTCGGCGCTTTTTTTCAGCGCCGCGTACAGCTTTTTGCGGCCGTCGGCCTTATCGCGCACATAAAACACGATGCAGGCGGTATCCGGCGGGTTTTTCAGGTATTCGGACAGCGCCGCCGCGCTGCGAGCCTCGTCGTAGCCCTTCGCCCGCCCTTGCAGCATGCCGGATTCCTGCACGACCACCAGCCGCTTATCGGCCATAAAGGGCAGCGTTTCGGCGGCGGCGATCAGCGTGTCGGCGTCGGGATCGTTCAGCCGCGTTTCGTTCATATCCTCCAGTCCGGCGGGCAGCAGCAGCTTGCGCAGGGCGTCCAGCGCCGAGCGCTTGATATACTCCTCCGGCCCCTCCAGCACGTAGCAGGGGGCGGCTTTTCCCTGAGCGATCTGATCAAAAAATACCCGTCGTTCCATGCATGCTCCTTATTGCAGAAAGCGCCGCAGCGCGGCCTCGCCGTTCCGGACCGTCAGCGTCAGCGCGCCGCTTGTATCCGTATCATATACCATAACGCCCGCTTCCGCAAGCCTTTGCAGGGCGGCGGCGCTTGCCCTGCGCGCGCTGATCAGCGCGATATCGGGCCGGACTGCGTCCAGAAATCGTTCGCCGGTGCTGGAGGCCGAGCCGTGATGGGCGACTTTCAGCAGCTGCGCGGGCCTTGCCGCCCGCGTTTCGTACACGCCGGAAACGTCGCTCATCTGCAAAAGCGATACGCCGTCCAGGTTGATCCGGAGCGCCATGGCGAAATCGTTGCCGTTGGCGAGCCGGTTGGCCCCGCCCTTTTCGGGCCACAGCACGTCGACCGTCACGCGTCCGGTATCCAGCCTGTCCCCGGCGCTGAGCGCGCGGATATCGACGCCCGCCTGCTCCGCCTCGTCCAACAGAGCCAGCACCTCGGCGGAAACCGGCGTCACCCGGGCTTCGGAGGAGAGATAAAGCGTTCCGATGGGTACGCGCCTGCGCATCAGCTCGCTCAGACCCAGCGCGTGGTCGCTGTGCAGATGGGTCAGGATCAGCATGTCGGCGCGCCGTCCCTCGGAAAGCAGGTATTCCGCCAGATCGCCGCCGTTTTCTCCCGTGTCGATAACGATCGTGGCAGCGCCGTCCTCGATCACCGCGGCGTCGGCGTCGCCCATGCTGAACTGGATATAGCGCACGTCGGCGTTCCGCGTCAGCAGCAGGATCGCGGCGCTGGACGCAAGCAGCGCCGCGATGGACAGGACGCGCGCGCCTTTCCCGAGCGGCGCGTACCGCGTGGTCAGGATGAGCGAAGCGGCGACAGCGAGCATGAGATAAAAGGGCGGCCTCGGCACGGCGAACGAGGCGAAGGGCAGCGCGGCGCTCAGGCGCGCCGTGCCGGCGAGCAGATCGCAGAGCCACCCGGCGGCCGCGCAGAACGGCGCGGCAAGCGGCATCCAGAAAAGGCTCAGAAGCAGGGACAAAAGCAGCAGCGGCAGCAGCAGGGTGACCAGGGCCACGACAAGCGGGCTGATCAGCAGCCCCACGGGCGACAGCCGGTGATAATACCAGACGACCGGCAGCGCCGCGCCGAGCGTGCCGCAAAGCGCCGCCCCGTACGCGTCCAATACGCCGCGAAGCGCGCGGTTCCGGACGCGGCGCAGGCCGTACCTTACGCGGTCGCCCAGCAGGATCAGCCCAAGCACCGCGCCGAAGGACATCTGAAAGCCCGCGGCGAAAAGCTCCAGCGGGCGCAGCAGCAGGATCAGGGCGAAAGCCGCCGCCAGGGCGGTCAGCCGGTCGACCCGCCGCCTCGCGATGCGCCCGGACTGCGCGTAGACCATCAGCAGCGCCGCGCGCAGGATGGCGGCCTGCAGACCGGCGAGCAGGCCGTACAGGATCAGCAGCGCCAGGCTGACCAGCGTGATCACCGCCTGGGAGGGGGAAAAGCGCCGCAGCGCGGCCAGGATGCAGGAAAACAGGATCATCACGTGCAGCCCGGAGACCGCCAGCACATGCGCGACGCCCGCCAGGCGGAAGCTCTCGGCCAGATCCTCCGGCAGATCGCGCTTGTCGCTGAGGATCAGGGCGGCCGCCAGCGGGCTATGATCGCCCATCAAGGCGTCGAGCCGCCCTCGGACCGCGCTTTGCGCACGCAGCAGCAAGCCGGAAGGCGTCAGCTTGACTTCCGGCGCGATCCGAAGCTCCTCGCAGCCTGTCAGGCCGATCTCATAGCCCTTCTGCAGCAGATACAGCCGGAAATCAAAGCCGTGGGGATTGCTGCGGACCATGGGATGGTACATCCTGCCGGTAAAGGTCACGCTCTGCCCGTCCGCCGGCAGCGGCTGCTCCGGGTCCTGCGGCCAGTACGTCCAGTAAGCGTCAAAGCGCCCCTCCGCGCCGTCCAGCGCGGCGTCCTTCAGATATACCGAAACCCTGCCGTCCTTTTCCCGCACGCCGGCCTCGCCCGATACCCGGGCGCTGATGGCATACGCGCCTTCGGGCGGCAGCGCGGGCTGCGCGGCCAGGCAGCGCATAAGGCCGAGCAGGACCGCCAGCCCCACGCAGGGCAGGTACGGCGATTTGCCTTGCAGGCGCGTGAAGCCCGCCAGCAGGCAGCAGAGCGCCGCGCCGGCCGGCCACAGGGGAGACCATCGCGCTCCCCAGCCCAGAAAAACGCCCGCGCCGAACGCCAGCGCTATATGCACCAGCCAGCGGCGCGGACGGAAGATAAGCATATCAGAATCGCACGGTCAGCCCGGCTTCAGCCAGGGCCGCCCGGGGATAGACCTCGCGGGCTTCGCGCAGCAGCGCCGCGAAATCGCAGCCCGGGGTGAAGTGGGTCAGCAGCAGATGCCCGGCCCCGGCGTCCCGCGCCAGCCCGGCCGCCAGGCGCGCGCTGAGATGGGGCTTGTTTTCGGCCCACAGCGCGTCTGTAAAGCAGGCGTCGGCCAGCAGCAGATCGCAGCCGCCCGCGAACCCGGCCAGGCTTTCGCAGGTGTTGGTGTCGCCGGTATAGCAGAAGGCTTTTCCATCGGCTTCGCAGCGCACGGCGAAGCAGGGGACGGGATGGCGCACGGGCAGGGCCGTCATGCGCAGGCAGCCGATCTGCCCGCTCTGCGAAAGATCGCGCAGGTCGAAAGCCCCGGCCAGCAGCGCGCGCGTTCCCGCGGGCTCCTCCGGCAGATAAACGGCCAGCTTCGGCTTGCCCTGCATGCGGTAGATCAGGGGCAGCATATCGCTCATATGGTCGTAATGCAGGTGGGACAGCACGATGGCGTCCAGCTCCTCGGGCGGCATAACAGCCGTCAGCGCCGCGAGCGCGCCCGCGCCGCAGTCCAGCAGCACGCGCGTATCGCCCGCCTCCAGCAGGTAGCCGCTGCACGCGCCGCCCGCCGCGGGATACGGGCCGTTACAGCCCAGAACGGTCAGTTTCATCAGCTTGCTCCTTTCCCAGTAAAAGCCACAGCGCCGACGCGCAGGCCGCGCAGCAGGCCGCCAGCATCGGCAGAGAAACGCTCTCCGCCCCGGCGTACAGGATCAGCGCGGCCCCGTTGTACAGCGCGTGCGTCAGCGCGCAGGCACGAAAGCCGTACCGGACGAAAATCAGCCCCAGCGCCGCGCCTACCAGCAGCAGGGCGGGGAAGGCCTCCCAGCGGAAATGCAGGACGGCGAAAACGAGGGCCGCCATCCATACGCCCGCCCGGGGAAAAAACCGGCACAGCGCGCGCTGAATCACCGCGCGGAAAAACAGCTCCTCGCAGATCGCCGGGACGACGGCGACCGCCGCGAGAGCGATTGCCCATTCGTATGGACCGGTGGGCACGGGCAAAGGCTGGGACGCGCCCGCGTAGCCCGTCGCCGCCTCCAGCAGCGCGCTCCACAGCGAAGCGATCAGCGATACCATGACCGCGCCGCCCGCCGCAAGCAGGAACGCGCAGGAAAAGGTGGAAAACGCGACCGGGCGCAGGGTGGAGCGGAAGCGCCGCCATCGTCCGGCCCGCGCCGCCAGGATCAGCAGCGACGGCAGAAGAAAGATAAAAACCTGCTGCGCGGCGTTGGCGCAGTACCGGACCAGCAGCCCGCCGCCCGCGCGCACCGAGAGACGCAGCAGAATTTCCGGCAGAAACAGGAAGCCCCACGCTGCGCAGAGCGCCGCCAGGGTCAGACAGGCCGCCGCGCGCGGCTTATCCGAGCTCATAGATCCCGCCCACGTGGTCGCGCCAGGCCATATCGACCGATATATCCAGGCCGACGCGCAGCCCGTGCGCCTGCATGGCTTCGCAGACCGTGCGCATGGCCAGCTCCGGCGTGTTGTTCTCGTGGCTCAGGTGCCCGAGCACCGCGTGCCGCACGCCCGTCCGGTACAGCAGCCACAGCGCTTCGGCGCAGGCTTCGTTGCTCAGATGGCCGTGACGGCCCAGAATGCGCGATTTGAGCGCGGCGGTGTAATGCTCGTTTTCCCGCAGCATGTCGATATCATGGTTGCTCTCCAGCACCAGGATATCCACGCCGCTCAGCGCGTCCAGCGCAGTCTTGCTGAAATAGCCCATGTCGGTGGCCGTCGCGGCGCTGCATGCGCCGAAGTACACGCGGTAGCCCACCGGATCGGCGGCGTCGTGCGGGACGGAAAAGGGCATGACGGACAGATCGCCGATAAAAAAGCTCTCGCCGGTTTCAAACTCCCGCCGCAGGGACGGCGCGACTGCGCCCACCTGCTTTTCCATGGCTGCCCAGGTGCGGGCGTTGGCGTATATGGGCAGATGGTATTTGCGGCTCAGGATGCCGACGCCCTTCACATGGTCGCTGTGCTCGTGGGTGACCAGAATGCCGCTCAGCGTTTCGGGCAGAACGCCGATGCTGTTCAGCGCGTCGCTGACCGTGCGGCCCGAGAGCCCCGCGTCGATCAGGATGCGGGTATCGCCCGCTCCCATATAGAGCGCGTTGCCGCTGGAGCCCGAAAACAGAGGACAGAAAGTAAAACGCATGGAGGTTGTTCCTTCGGTATGAGTATTTCCAAAATATTATATCCTTTTCGGCAAAAAAAGGCAAGCGCGGCGGGCTTATCAGCCCTCGAACTCGCTTTCCCGCGCTTTGAAAAAATCGTAGTACGCGCGCACGCCGCCCAGCTCCGTCCAGCGCTTCACGCGGACCGGCTCGTCGTCCAGATCGTAGACCCTCGCGCCGCGCATGGAGAGGAGAAAGGGGGAATGCGTGGCGATGATGAACTGGCAGCCGAAAAAGCGGGCCGAATCCTCGATGAAACCGGCCAGCTCCAGCTGCTTTTGCGGGGACAGGCTGTTTTCGGGCTCGTCCAGCAGGTACAGGCAGCTTTCGCCGATCCTGCCCGTGAAATAGAAAAAGGCGCTTTCCCCGTTGCTCTGCTCCCGGACGTTCGGGTTCAGGTTTTCGCGGGTATAGCGGCTCTGGGTCATGTGTCGGGCCTGGTTCACCTTTTTCAGCTGGTCGTAGTCCTGCAAGCTGCGCAGCTGAAAGGGCCCGCGCCTGTTTTCGGCATATTCTTCAAAGATCTCTTCCCGGCGGCGGTCGACGCCCTGGTTGACGTGCCGCAGGCTGAGCGTGAAATCGAACACGTCGTCGCTGGTGATGATCCGGCTGTCGGCGGACAGCCGCCCGCGCAGCTCATAGCGCGTCAGCGCGCAGTAATCCTCAAAGAAGCTGCTGCGGTTGTACAGCGTGTCCCGCCGCAGGCGCAGCCGCTCGGCGATCACGTTGAGCGCGGTGGTTTTGCCGCTTCCGTTGCCGCCGTAAAGCAGCGTCACCGGCTCAAACTCCAGCGAAAGCAGCCCTTTGGCGGATAGTACGCCGAAGGGATACAGGCTGCTGAAGCAGGTGCGCTTGACCGTAAGGCGGAAATCAAACTCCCGGTCCGCGTCCGGAAAGGAAAAGCTGGTCAGGTACACCATACGCGCTATGCTTTCATCTTAAACGTGTTTTTGCATTTGGGGCAGCACACGTTCTTTTCGCCGCAGCCCCGGGTCAGGCGCATGCGCGTGCGGCACTGGGGGCATTTGAAGTATTTGTACTGCTTGCGGTTGCGGAAACGAACGCGGGCCTGCCGTATTTCCGTGCGCAGCTTTTCGGTTTTTTGCAGGTAAAGGGCGTTCTCGGCCTGCCGTTTTCCCCGGTTTTTGGAGAACATGCGGAAAATCTCCCATCCGTATCCCGCGACCGAGAGATACAGGCACAGCGCGCTGCCGAAGGCGAAGCTGACGAAAAGCAGGAACATGCTGCCGTACAGTACGGCGCGCCCCAGCTGGTCGGAGCCGTAGCTGCCGTAGGAGATCTTTGCGAAAAAGGCGCGGATGCGCTGCATGAAATCCATAAACGATAGCTCCTTTGATCCGTTTGATATTATCATACCATAAAATTCGCAATTGACAATGAAAAAATGCGGTCTTTCGCGCCGCTTTCGTCCGCGGGCGCTTCCGGGCCGCCGGGATCGGACGGTTATTTGACGGAAACGGCCGGTTTTGTTCAATTTGGTATTGATTTTTCCTTCATAAGCATGTAAAATGTATGTAATAGACAAGAAATCTTAACAGGAGGTGTTCCATTTGAATTACGCGGAAGAATCACTGCGCCTGCACGGCGAATGGCAAGGCAAGATCGAGGTCGTTTCCCGCGTCCCCGTAAAGAACAAGGAAGATCTGTCCCTGGCTTATACGCCCGGCGTCGCCCAGCCCTGTCTGGAGATTCAGAAGGATTACGATAAATCCTTCACCCTCACCCGCCGCCACAACCTGGTGGCCGTGATCACCGACGGCACCGCGGTGCTGGGCCTGGGCGATATCGGCCCGGAAGCCGGCATGCCCGTCATGGAAGGCAAGTGCGCGCTGTTCAAGGCGTTCGGCGACGTGGACGCCTTCCCGATCTGCATCCGCAGCAAGGACGTGGATGAAATCGTCCGCACCATTTACCTGATCAGCGGCAGCTTCGGCGGCATCAACCTGGAAGACATCGCCGCGCCCCGCTGCTTCGAGATCGAGCGCAAGCTGAAGGAAATCTGCGATATCCCGGTGTTCCACGACGACCAGCACGGCACCGCCGTGGTGGTGGGCGCGGCCCTGATCAACGCGCTGCGCGTGGTCGGCAAGGAGATCGGCGAAGCCAAGGTGGTCATCAACGGCGCCGGCAGCGCGGGCATCGCCATCGGCCGTCATCTGATGAACCTGGGCGTGAAGCACCTCAAGATGGTCGATCGCTTCGGCATTCTGTGCGAGGGCGAGCAGATGAACCCTGCGCAGGAGGAAATGGCGAAGATCACCAATCCCGAAAAGTTCAGCGGCAAGCTGGCCGACGCCATGAAGGGCGCCGATGTGTTCGTGGGCGTCAGCGCGCCGCACATTGTCTCCCAGGATATGATCCGCTCCATGGCCGACAAGCCCATCGTGTTCCCCATGGCCAACCCCGTGCCCGAGATCGAACCCGACGAGGCGCTGGCAGCCGGAGCCGCCGTGGTGGGCACCGGACGCAGCGACCATCCCAACCAGATCAATAACGTGCTGTGCTTCCCCGGCCTGTTCCGCGGCGCGCTGGACGTGCGCGCCACCGATATCAACGAGGCCATGAAGCAGGCGGCTTCCCACGCGCTGGCCGATCTGGTCTCCCCGGAAGAACTGAACGACAAATACATCCTGCCTCTCGCTTTCGATAAGCGCGTGGGCCCCGCGGTGGCTGAAGCCGTGGCGAAGGCCGCCCGCGAAAGCGGCGTGGCGCGCCTGTAAGCGCTGACGCAGCAAGAAAGGAAGGACGCATTCATGAGCAACCAAGAAAAAAAGGGACTCAAGTTCTTTAATCTCCCCTGGCCGATCTTCGCCATCATCACGTGCGTTACGCTTCTGGCTACGTACTTCGGTGTGCTGCCCACGGGCATGACCGGCTGCTTCCTGTTCATGATCGTGCTGGGAACGATCCTGGGCTGGATCGGCGATCATACGCCCATCATCAAGAGCTACCTGGGCGGCGGCGCTATCGTGTGCATTTTCGGCGCGGGCCTGCTGGTTTACTTCGGCCTGATCCCCGCCGCCAAGACGGTTGACGGCGCGACGGTTTACAACATGTCGCTGCCCTTCGGCAAGCTCGATCTGATCGGCGGCATCAACAAGTTCTTCAAGGGCGACGGCGGCTTCCTGGATTGGTATATCGCCGCGCTGATCACCGGCTCCATCCTGGGCATGAACCGGAAACTGCTGGTCAAGGCCGCGGCCCGTTACTTCCCGGCCATCTTCGGCGGTCTGTTCCTGGCCTTCGGCCTGTGCATGGGCGTCGCCGCGATCATGGGCTATCCCGTGATGAACGCCCTGCTGCTCATCGCCCTGCCCATCATGGGCGGCGGCATGGGCGCCGGCGCGACCCCGCTTTCCAAGATCTTTGAAAGCAGCAGCTCCATGAGCGCGGCGGAAGCGCTGTCGGTCATGACGCCCGCCGTGGCTATCGGCAACGCCATCTCCATCGTGCTGGCCGGCGTGCTGGTCAAGATCCTGGCTTCCGACAAGCTCAACGGCCACGGCAGCCTGATGAAGGCCGGCCATATGGATCCCAAAGAGCTGGAAATCAGCCCCGAAATGCAGGCCAAGCGCGACAACATCAGCCTGACCAATATGGGCATCGGCCTGCTGACCTCCGGCGCGTTCTTCGCCTTCGGCTTCATCCTGGCCGGCATCTGGAAGTCGCTGGTGCCTTCCATCACCATTCATGCCTACGCCTGGATGATCATTACCGTGGCTGTCTGCAAGATCACCAACATCGTGCCTGAACGCATCGAGGTCGCCTGCTATCAGTGGTTCCAGTTCATCATGAAGAACCTGACCAACATGCTGCTGGTCGGTATCGGCATCTGCTATCTGGATATCGGCACCGTGATCAAGAGCTTCAGCATTACCTATCTGCTGCTGTGCCTGGCCACCTGCGTGGGCGCTTTCGCCGGCGCGTCGATCATCGGCAAGCTCGTGGGCTTCTATCCCTTCGAGGCGGGCATTACCGCGGGCCTGTGCATGTCCAACATGGGCGGCACCGGCGACGTGGCCGTGCTGTCCGCCGCCGACCGCATGGAGCTCATGCCCTTCGCGCAGATCTCCTCCCGCCTGGGCGGCGCGGTCATTCTGCTCCTCGCCAGCCTGATGCTCTCCATCCTTGCCCAGTATATCGTCACCGCCAACCCGGAAGCCGTCAGCCAGATACTGCAAACGGTACAGACTGCCGCTTCCACCGTGCCGATCGGATAATACGCACAGACTTTCAACAGACACAGAAACAGACGCCGGGCTACTCAGCCCGGCGTCTTTGCGCGCTGACGGGTGGGTTTATACTATTGTCAACGTAGCGCTGCTACGCCTCCCTCCATTCAGCTTAGCCAGGGCGAAAAATCCATCCCAAATCTGATAATCTTTTATACTGAGAATAGTATTATTTGGTCCGGATCGCCTTTTTCTGGGCCAGCAGGCAGAGCTCGGCGGCCTTGAAGGCGTGGGCCTGGGTCATGGCGTTTTCCGTGCGGTTCAGGCAGTCCAGGATCAGCTGGCCGAAGAAGGGATAGCCGGTGACGCCCACGGCGCTGACATATTTTTCGCCCTCGCCGTTGACCAGAAAAACGTGGCCGCCGCCGGGCGCGTCGGAGGCGATATTGATATACTTGCGCACTTCGATATAGCCCTTGGTGCCCAGGATCAGCATGCGGCCGTCGCCCCAGGTGCGCAGCCCGTCCGGCGTGAACCAGTCCACCCGGAAATAGCTGGTGGTGCCGTTTTTGCCGGTGAGCATGCAGTCGCCGAAGTCCTCGAGCTCGGGATACTCGGGATGCGCGAAATTGGCGACGCGGCTGGCCGTGACCACGGCGTCCTCTTCGCCAGCG
Source organism: uncultured Eubacteriales bacterium (assembly GCA_902761825.1). Lineage (GTDB taxonomy): Bacteria > Bacillota > Clostridia > Christensenellales > Aristaeellaceae > SFMI01. Next base: position 3,111 of record CACWLY010000071.1, on the reverse strand, counting down.
TAGGTCAGGTACTGTTCGATCTGATGGCTGCCGATATCGCACAGAATGCCGCCGTACTTGTCATGCTCGAAGAACCATTGGGGCCGTCCGGGCGCGCCGAGGCGGTGCGGGCCGAAGCCGTTGACCGATATCACCCGGCCGATCAGCCCCTCGTCCACCATATAGCCGGCCAGCAGCGAGCCCTCGTCGTGCAGGCGCTCGGCATAATACACCATGTATTTCCTGCCGGTTTCCCGCGTCTTTTCGCGGGCGGAAGCCAGCTGCTCCAGGGTGGTGAAGGGCGCTTTGTCGGTAAAGTAATCCTTGCCCGCGTCCATGGCGCGAAGGCCCAGCGCGCAGCGTTCGCTGGTCACGGCGGCCCCGGCGATCAGATGCGTTTCGCGGTCGGCAAGCGCTTCCTCCTCGCTGCGGGCGGGTTTCGCCTGGGGGAAAGCCTTGAGGAAGCTTTCCACCTTCCGCGGATCGGGATCATACACGTATTTCAGCGTGCCGCCGGCTTCGGTCAGGCCGTTGCACATGCCGTAGATGTGTCCGTGATCCAGCCGCACGGCGGAGAAAACGAATTCGCCCGGTTTTACCACCGGCTGGGGTTTGCCCTTCGGCGCGTAATTCATGCCATCGGATACGTTCATTTTTTACTCTCCCCGAACCCGCCGAACGTGATCTCGCCTTCAAACTCGGTCACGGAAGCGGTTTTTTCATAGAAATGCGGCACGTTTGCGCGGATGCCGTCCACGGTATAGAAAGGATCGTCCTTTTGCAGCGGCAGCGTGACCGGCGCGCGGGCCGCGCCAGCCTTGTAGATCGCGGTGATCAGCTCGATGGTGCGCCGCCCGTCCTCGCCGCCGATGGCGACCTCGCCGCCTGTTTCCAGCGCGGTCAGCACGTTTTCCAGCTGTCCCACGTGCAGCTCGTAGGGCAGGGGCGGCAGCTTCGCCAGGAATTCCTCCGCCTTCTTTTCAAAGGCCTGATCGGATTCCTTCAGCGGGAAGCCGTTGGGCTGCGGCTGGGAGGCGAAACAGCTGTACGGCGCGGAAAGCTTGGCCTTTTCGCACTGGAAGACCAGCTGCTGCTCCTCGCCGTGATGCACCACCGAGGCGGTGACCGTAGCCAGCGCGTGGGGATACTCCATCACCGAGACCGAAAGATCCTCCACCTCGGCGTTATCGTGACCCACGTTGGCCAGCACGCTGGTGATCCTGTCGGGCAGGCCCATCATCCAGCCCAGCATATCGATGTGGTGCACGGCGTGGTTCAGGGTGCAGCCGCCGCCCTCCTTTTCCCAGGTGCCGCGCCACCAGAGGTCGTAATAGCTGTGGCCGCGGAACCAGAAGCTGTCGATCTGCGCGTGGCGCACCGGCCCGGCGATGCCGCTGTCCAGCAGCGCTTTGATATCGCGGATCGACGTGCGGAAGCGGTTCTGCGCGATGATGGACAGCTTTTTGCCGCTCTCGTCGCGCGCGCGCAGCATGGCGTCGCACTCCTCCAGAGAGGCCGCCATGGGCTTTTCGCAGACCACGTTTTTCCCGGCGCGCAGGGCGTTGATGCTGATCTCGGCGTGCACGTACGGCGGCGTGCACACGTCCACCAGGTCGATGTCCAGCGGCAGGATATCCAGATGGTTCAGATAGACCCCGGCGTCCAGGTGATACTGCTCTTTGACGCGCTGGGCTTTGCCCGGGATGATATCCACCAGCGCCACGATCCTGCAGCGCTCGGGAAACTGCAGGTAAGCGCCGATATGCGCGTGGGATATTCCGCCGGTGCCCACGATGGCAACCTTGATCATTTTGCGCTCACTCCTTTTTTGACGGCGTCCGCCGTGCGGGATTTGCATTCTTTCCTGCGTTATATCCAGTATATCAGCAGTAAACCTTGCCTTTCTGTGCAAATTATGTTAAATTATATGCAAATCCTGCTGTGAACGCGGAAAAGGGGAGAAACGCATGGCGCGGTCAGCGAGCAACGGCTCTTTTATGAGCTCCATGGACGCCCGAAACGGGTATGAAGCCTTTCATGCCGTGAGCGACGAGATGCGCATGACGGGCTTTCACTGTCATGATTATTATGAGTTTTATATTCATATCCGGGGCGGCCGGTATTACGGCCTGGACAGCAGCCTGTATCTGCTGGAGCCCAACCAGATGTTCGTGATCCCGCCCTTTTTGATGCACGGGATATCCAGCACGCAGGCCGCGGGCGGGTATGAGCGGGCTTTCCTGAACCTGACGCCAGAGATGCTCGGGATCCTCGGATGCGGGCAGATCGACCTGGATCAGTTTTTCCGGTCTTATACGTCGCAGGGAAAATACATGTTTCAGATGACGCCGGAGGCCGCGAAGCAGTGCGTCGGCTGGATCGGCCAATTGCAGCGGAAAAGCGGCGGCGACGCCCTGGACGATTTCCAGCGCTGCGCCGTGCTGATGAACCTGCTGGACGTGATCTGCCAGACCATGCGCGACGCGCAGACCGTCGGCGGCAGCGTGGTTTCAAACGGCGTGATACAGGAAGTGCTGACCCATATCAACGGCAGCTACACGCAGCCCCTGAAAATCGGGGAGCTTGCCAGGCGCTTCGGCGTCAGCGTATCCTACCTTTCCCATGAGTTCGCCAGGTACACCGACCGCAGCGTTTACGACTATATTCTATACCGGCGCGTCATGCTTGCGCGGCAGATGATGCCCTCCGACCTGACGCTCAACACCATCGCGTACCAGTGCGGCTTCAACGATTATTCCAATTTCCTGCGCGTCTTCAACAGGCTGGTGGGCATGCCGCCCAGCCGGTACCGGAAAAACCTGCGCCGTTTTCAGCAGGACATGCTGGCGGAACGGCAGCGGTGAAGCAACCGCGGGCTTTACTTTTTTTGCCGCAAAGCCTATAATGAGCCGGTGATAACGGAGGAGGTAAGGCATGAAAACGCTTTTGCTGCCTGCTGATGAAAACGGCGTAGCCCGGGGGGCGGCGCTGATCAGGGAGGGGAAGCTGGTGGGCTTCCCCACGGAAACGGTGTACGGGCTCGGCGCGGACGCGCTGAACGCGCGGGCCGTTCTGGATATATTCGCCGCCAAGGGACGCCCGGCGGACAATCCGCTGATCGTGCATATCGCG
>CACWLY010000070.1 GCA_902761825.1 uncultured Eubacteriales bacterium | reverse complement strand
AGCGGTGGCATACCCTATCCTACTGACAGCGGCAAGTTGCAACTTCGACAAGTAACGCCGCAACCGCCGCAGCCGGGGTCCGGGGGCTTTGAGCGCCCGGAAAACCTTCCCTTGGGATGGTTTTCAGCGAAAAGCGGGCCGGAAGGCCCCGGACAGGCTTCCCTCCCCGGCGGGAGCTCGAGGGCAGCGCCCTCGTCGTTCTCCCTGATCTTATTTTCCTATTTGCATCATAGCTCTTAAAACGCGAGTAGTATGAAGTGTGAAGACGATCCGTCTGTTCTCCCGCATAGGGGATACGGGAAGGGGCTGCGGCCTCTTCTTTTTTTGTTCTCGCTGACGCCCGGAAGAAACGCGTATATATTTTCTTGTTTGATATTGCTTATCTTCCTTTTAGGAATTATAATAGTAAACAATCAATCGCATATAAAAATGGAAAGGGTGAAGAAAATGACTACAACGCAAAAGAAGACCCGGTTCGGATGCTGATCGTTTCGGTAGCGATCGTGCTTGTGTTCAGTCTCCTGGCCTGCTTCTTCAACACCGGCATGTTTTCCGTCGGCGTATCCCGCATCAGTTTTGATACCGCAAACGGGAAGCTGAGCGGCCTGCTCTACATGCCCAAGGGCGCGTCGGCCGAAGCGCCGAGACCCACGGTGATCGTGACCCACGGCTATCTGAACTCCGCTGAAATGCAGGACGCGAACGCCATCGAACTGTCCCGCCGAGGCTACGTGGTGCTGGCGCTGGACATGTACGATCACGGTCACAGCGATATCAACGAAGAAGCCTACGGCGGCAGCACGTCGTTCTTCTCTCTGTGGTCGCCGTTCTGGATCAATTCCATGTATGACGCCGTGCAGTACATGTACGAGCAGCCCTATGTGCTCAAGGACGCGGCCGGCAACGGCATTATCGGCATCACGGGCCACAGCATGGGCGGCTTCTCCTCCACCGTCGCAGTGGCCAAGGACGAGGCGGACTTCGCAGTCTCCGGCATCCGCAAGGTATACGCCAACCTGACCGAAGGCAGCGATTTCGGCTATTCCGGATTCGTGGGCGTGAACGCCGAAGCCTTTAACGCCGCGGGCGGCGGCAGGTTCCTCGGCAAGGTGGCCGCGCAGTACGACGAATTCTTCTTCGGCGCGCCGGACGATCCGGCCGGCACCGTGCGCAAAAAGAACTATGTCGCCACGCCCGACGGCCTGACCTTCCTGCAGCAGGAAAAAGCCGAGGCCGACACCTGGTATGACACCAGCGACAGCGGCAGGCGCATCGTGTACGAGCCCGCCCAGACCCATCCCTGGAACCACTTCTCCAAGACCACGACGGCGCACGCCATCGAGTTCTATACCACCGCTTTCGCCGCGTATTCCGACGGCATCAAGCAGATCGACGCGAACAGCCAGATCTGGCAGCTGAAGGAAGCCAGCGAGTGCGTCGCGCTGCTCGGCTTTATCCTGTTCATCCTCGCGATCGCCAGGACGCTGATCTCCCTGCCCTTCTTCTCCATGGCGAACACCGGCAGGCTGGTCCCGCAGAAGAGCGCCGGCGGCAAGCGCTGGATCGGCGTGATCGTCACGATCGTCGCGATCCTGCTGCCTGCCATCCTGTTTGAAACGCTGTACGGCTGGGATATCTCGGCTGCCGGCATGAAGATCGTGTTCTGGTGCGCGGCCGTGCTGGGCGTCGCGGGCCTGGCCTTCGGCATCATCAGGTTTACCAAGGAAGGCCGCAAGGGCTATATCGTCGGCGGGATCTTCGCCCTGCTGGCCGGCGCCGGCCTTGCCGTGCTGGCGAAAATCAATCTGTACGCCGACGCGGGCGTCTGGACCGCTCCCGTGGTCAACGACATCGCGAAGTGGACGGTGGGCTGCACCTTCATTTCCCTGCTGATCATGAGCCTGGTCTACCTGACCCTCAAGGCGCAGGGCGGCGTGAAGCTATCGGATTACGGCGTGAGCTTCAGGCCCACGGCCATCCTGGCCGGGCTGTGCACCGGCGTGGTCACGGTTGCCGCCGCTTACGTGCTGCTTTGGATCGTTGATCTGATCTTCAAGACCGACTTCCGCATCTGGACGTTCGCCTTCAAGACCTTCGACTGCAATATCTGCCCCGCCATCCTGCGCTACCTGCCCACCTTCCTGGCGTTCTATATCGTCAGCACCGCCGCCATCTGCATCAATACCAACACCGAAAGCCTGAAGGGCTGGAAGGGGTATCTGGTCGCCATGGCGCTGAACGCGGGCGGCATCTTCATCTGGCTGGTGCGGCAGTACGGCACGCTGTTCGCCACGGGCGTGGCTGCGCATCCCGGCGCCGCCCTCAGCGGCATCGTGCTGGTCGCCATGGTGCCCACGCTTGCCATCGCGGCCTGCGTCAGCCGTTATCTCTACAAGCGCACGGGCAACATCTGGACCGCGGCGTTTACCAACGGCCTGCTCATGACGATCATGACGGTCGCCAATACCACTGTGTTCTTCAAGTAATTATCACGCGCAATGAGACGCCGCCGGCCTGGCGGCGTCTCTGCGTATCTTATACTATTCTCAATCTAAAATCTTTCAACGTAGCGCTGCTACGCCTCCCTCCATTCAGCTTAGCCAGGGCGAAAAATCCATCCCAAATCTGATAATCTTTTATACTGAGAATAGTATTAGCAGGAGTGATTCATATGAAAAAAACATGGCCGCTCGATACGGCGGTATCCTTTGATCCTTACTTTGGCGAGCCCAACCGCGACGGCGATCAGGGCTATGAGATCCGGCCGGACGGCACGGCGTTTATCCGGCTGAAAGCGCCCGGCGCGCGCGAAGTGGCGCTCGATCAGTTCGGGCGCATACACCCGCTGCGCAGGGTTTCGGACGAAATCTGGGAGGGCGACGTCGATCTGGGCCGCGGCTTCCAGTATTTCTTCCTGAAAATCGACGGAAACGACGTGCTCAGCCCCTACCTGCCCATCGGCTACGGCTGCTGCAGGCCGATGAATTTTCTGGATATCCCGGTGCCGGGCGAGGAGGAATGGGGAACGCTGGACGATATCCCGCACGGCGCGGTGACCCGGCATTATTACCCGTCCTCCGTTACGGGAAAAATGGAAATCTGCCTGGTATACACCCCCGCGGCCTACGATCCCGGCAAAAAGTATCCGGTGCTCTATCTGCAGCATGGATACGGCGAGAACGAAACGGGCTGGGTGTACCAGGGACACGTCGGGCGCATCGCGGACAGGCTGCTGCACGAAGGCAAAATGAAGGAAATGATCATCGTGATGGGCAACGGCATGACGCAGGGCGACGACATCCATCAGGGACGCATGCTGTTCCCCAAAGTGCTGCTGACTGACCTGATCCCCTTCATCGAGACGCGCTATCCCGTGCTTACCGATAAATGGCACCGCGCGATGGCCGGGCTGAGCATGGGCAGCTTCCAGACCAGTCTCGTCACGCTGACGCATCCCGAGCTTTTCGGCTACGCGGGCCTGTTCAGCGGCTTCCTGCGCGCGATCCGGGATGGGAAAAACGAGCACCTCGCCCTGCTGGACGACAAAGAGAAGTTCGACGGCGCTTTCCGCGTGTTCTACCGCGCGATGGGCACGGGCGACCAGTTCTTTGAAACCTTCCTCGCCGACGACGTCCTGGTGGAAGAAAAAGGCGTGAACATGACCCGCCGCACCTTCCCCGGCGGTCACGACTGGGGCGTATGGCGCAGGTGCATTCACGACTTCCTGCCCATGATTTTCAGGGAGGACTGATTCTCCCTGTAAACTGATCTGCCCGCCCGGCGTTTTAAACGGAAAAAGAAATAAAAATGCAGGAGGAAAGCATGCTGTACGATGCCGTTCCGCGTCCCGAACACCCCCGGCCTGATTTTCAGCGCGATACCTTTTACAACCTCAACGGTTGCTGGCAGTTTGCCTTTGACGACGCAAATGAAGGGCTCGCGCAGCGCTGGTATGCGCCCGGGCGCGCGCTGGGCGGGCAGATCACCGTGCCGTTCGCGTATCAGACGAAAATGAGCGGCGTCGGCCCGACGGATGAGATCCACCCCGTGCTGTGGTATCGCCGGGGCTTTATCGTGCCTGACGATATGGCGGGCCGGCGCATCCTGCTGCGCTTCGGCGCGGTGGACTTCGCGGCGTGGGTGTACGTGAACGGCGAGCTGGCCGGGACCCATCGCGGCGGCTACACGCCCTTCTGCCTGGACATTACGCGCTTCCTGACCGACGGCGAAAACGACCTGTGCGTGCGCGTGGAGGACGCGCCGGACTGCGCGCAGCCCCGCGGCAAGCAGTATTGGGAGCGCGGCCTGATGGGCTGCTGGTATACGCCGGTCAGCGGCATCTGGCAGACGGTGTATCTGGAGGCCGTGGGCGAAGAGGCGCTGCGCACGGTTCATATCACGCCCGATTACGACCGCCATATGTGCGTTCTGGATATCGAGCTCGACCGCGATCCCGCCGCGCCGGTGGAGATCGAAGCCGCGCTGAGCTATGAAGGCGCGCCTGTGCGCAGCGTCCGCATGGAAACGCCTTCCCGCCGCACCAGCCTGCCGGTCGATCTGATCGTGCGGGGCTCGCTGGAGCCCCTGCACGTGTGGATGCCCGGGTATCCGTCGCTTTACGACGTGGACGTGTTTATCCGCCGGGACGGAAAGCTGCTGGATCACGTGCGCACCTATTTCGGCCTGCGCAAGGTCGAGGTAAAGGACGGAAAGGTATACCTGAACAACTGCCCGTTCTATCAGCGCCTGGTGCTGGATCAGGGGTACTGGCCGGATTCGCTGATCACGCCGCCCAGCGACGAAGCGATCCGGGCGGATATCCGCCATACGCTCGATTTCGGCTATAACGGCGCGCGCAAGCATCAGAAGCTGGAGGATCCGCGCTATTACTACTGGGCCGACAGGATGGGCCTGCTGGTATGGGGCGAGGTGCCAAGCCCCTATGAATTCTGCGCCGATACGGTCAATCACCTCTTTGAAACCCTGAGCGGGTTTATCGACCGCGATTTCAACCATCCCTGCATCATCGCCTGGGTGCCGCTGAACGAAAGCTGGGGCGTGCGTCAGATCTATACCGACCGCCGCCAGCAGGCGCTGGCCCGGCTGCTGTATCACGAGGCAAAGGCGCTGGACGGCACGCGGCTGGTATCGGGCAACGACGGCTGGGAGCAGGTGGAAACCGATATCTGCGCCCTGCACGATTACGCCGCCGAGGGAAGCGTGCTGGCCCGGCATTTCGCCTCCCGGCAGGAGGTCGAAAAGCATGCCTGCGACTGGCGTCCCTGCTATGCCCGGGACGCCGCGCCTGCCGGGCGCGAAGCCTTCATGGTGACCGAGTACGGCGGCATCGCCTTTTCCAATATCGGCCTGCAGGGCGACGCGGGCGGCATGGAAAGCTGGGGCTATCACGATAAAGTGCGGAGCGAGGAGGAGTTCTTCGCCCGTTTCCGCAGCGTGACCGACGCCGTCCGCGCGATTCCCTACTGCCAGGGCTACTGCTATACGCAACTGACCGACGTGATGCAGGAAGTGAACGGCCTTCTGACCCCGGACCGCCGGCCCAAGATCGACGTCAAGCGCTTCGCGGCCCTGAACCGCGATGCCGACCGTTCGCTTTGACGGCGGGCCGCGAAGGGCGAAGGCCGCAAGCATTCGGACGCCTGGCAATCGCCGTTTTTCCGCGCGTGCAAAATTTGCGATTATTATGGATTTTTACGGAAAGAAATGCTATAATATAACAGTTAGGGAAACACTGATTCATTCGGCGGCGCGTCTGGCAGCGTCTTTTCCGCGAGCTGCTATGCGGAAAAATCTCGATTTAGCCCCACTAAACCTTCGATTTTTACGCTTGCATCTCTCAAAAAATACGCTCGCCATCCCACCACCTCATTAAATCAGCGTTTCCTTAAGATACGAATGGAGGCGGCTGATAATGAAAAAGCACATAAAAAAATGGCTTGCGGCGGCGGTGCTGCTGCTGATTGTGCTGATCGCGTGCGCTGCGCAGGCGGATGAACACTATTTATATGTAAACGTTACGTCAAACAGCGGAAGCGTCACGTTCAGGCAGAAAAAGGCGCCGTTGATCATGGTCAACAGCAAGGATCAGATGACGACGGAGATGCACTATGCCAACTATTCCATTTACCGCGATGTCGCGACCGGCAAGGGCGGGCTGAAAATATACGATTTCAACAAGAGCAAAGTGACCATCAATCTGTCCAAGGGCCAGTATCTTCTGCACGTTGAATCCGGGGATCTCAGCGAGATCAAGGAGAAGATAGACGGCGTTACCTGGAAGGGCCTTATGTGGCAGGGCAGCGCGCCCGGCTGGTATCTGGATGATTACAGCGGATGCACGGTCAAAGTCAACACAGCCGCTTCCCCCGACTTCAGATATCAAAACAACGCTGTGGGCCTCTCTACGGTCGCGGTAACGCATATGACGGTGGACGGTCTCATCCTGTCCACTGAGGACGTCACCCTGAGCAGCGGGACCTATCAGCTTGCGCCCCGGCAGAATTTTACCGGTTATGTTCCCGCCAGCACGGCTACGCAGACCGTAACGGTCAGCGGCGGAACGGCCTCTCCCAGCTATGTGGTTTTCATGTATACGGCGGGCAAAAACGCCGCCACCACGGCGGCTGCCGGCGGTACAGGCTATACGCCATACGGAACGCCCGTCAAGATCCGCGTAAAATACGTGTCTGACGACGGTTACTGGAACCTGAAGGGCACGCCTGTGACAGCTATGTCCGGGTCCACGATCAAGGTGTGCGCCGAATTCACCACGCATGAGACCGAGTGGGGCACCTATGAGCTGTCCGGCGCGAACGAACAGTCGGTCACGGTGGCGGCTGACGGCACGCCCAGCACAAAAACCGTAACCTTCACGTTCACGAAGAAAGCGAAGCAGAATTCGTTCAGGCCGATTTCGACAACAGGCAATCATGTGACTGCGACCGGCCGCGTCAACGTGCGCAAGGGCCCCGGCGTTGAATACGATATCATTACCGATATGGCTACCGGCGATGTTGGCGAGTATCTGGGCAGCGAAAAGGCGAGCAACGGCCAGCTGTGGTATAAAACCCGCATCGTGAAAAACAACCGTGAGTATATCGGCTGGGTGTCCTCGAAGTATGCGAAAGCAAACTGATAACGGACGGGACTTGCGGATATGAATGCAGCGCGCTTATCCGACGAACGAAAGGCGTCGGATAGGCGCGTTTTTCTGTGGAGGGCCTATGGAAAAGCAAAAAAACAGCAGCCGTTTTTTTCAGAATACCGACTGCGAATACTTTCCCTGCCATCGCGGCGTGCCGGAGGAGGATTTCAACTGCCTGTTCTGCTACTGCCCGCTGTACGCGCTGGGAAAAAAGTGCGGGGGCAGCTGCGAATACACCGAAAACGGCGTAAAAAGCTGCATGAACTGCGCCTTTCCGCACCGCAGGGAAAACTATGACCGCATAATCGCCCGCTATTCCGACATCATGGAAGCCGTGCGCAGAATGGACGGGGAGTAAACGGGCTTATTCCGGCAGAAAGCCGTTCCGCGTCCAGCGCAGGAAAGTGCGGTAGCCCAGCTTCGCGTACCAGGGCGCGACGCCGGTATAATGAATATAGCTGATATCATACCCTTCCTGCCGGAGGATCGCCGTGACGTCGCAGACCATTTTCAGGCCGATGCCAAGCCGCCTGAATTCGGGAACCGTGCCCACGCAGCCCGGACCGCCGAAGCGCAGGCGTTTGCCGCTCAGCGTGTGCGCGCCCATGTCCTCCACGATGCAGAAGCTGGCGATCCGATTCTGAGAAAAGCCGCAGTATACCCGGCGCTCGGGCGTGAAGATCGGCGGCCAGCCGGGGTCCACGCGGCGCACCGCGTCCAGCAGGGGCTCCACGGGACCGGTGTAAAAGCCGAAGGAAACGCCTTCGGGAACGCGCAGGCCGAACGCCGCGGGATCGAACGCGTCCAGCGGCAGGAGCATTTCGTCGAACGCCTCGTCGTCGTTCCGGACTCTGATGTTCGGCCTGTCGAAAAAACCGGGGTGCATTTCATTAAACAGCGCCTGATACATGGATTCACTCATGGCTGTTCCTCCTGTCCGTACAGAAAATCGCTGATGGCGCGCTGGCATTTATCCAGCTTCGGCACCACGTAATAGGTATCGTTCATCGTGCGGCGGGAAAAAGCGCCGTCCGCCGGGATACGCAGCGTGCGGATATCGATATCGCCGCGCGCGAGCACGCTGGCGACAAGCGAAGCGGCGCGCGCAAGCGTCACGTTGGTGCCGACCTTGCCGATGTAGGACGTGATGATGCCCGTCAGGCTCAGGATATCCAGCGTGCAGAGCTTGCGGTATATGGCGATGATTACCTTCTGCTGCCGCTGCACGCGCATGAAATCGCTGTCCAGTTTGCGGATACGGGCAAAGGACATGGTCTGCAGGCCGTTCAGCGTCTGCCGTCCGGGCTGGGAAAGCAGGCCTTCGTCCCGCGGCGCGTCGCGCAGATAATTGTAATATTCCAGGATGCCGTTCAGCTTTTTCAGTTCGTCGGCGCTCACGTCCATTTCGATGCCGCCGATCTCGTCCACCAGCTGCGCCATCAGGGAATAGTTGACCGCCACATAGCCGTCCACGTGCACGCCGAAGCAGCTGCCCAGCGTTTCGAGCAGCAGATCGGCCCCGCCGAAGGAATAGGCGGCGTTCAGCTTGTTGTGCCCGTGGCGGGGGATCGCGACGTAGGTGTCGCGCAGGAAGGAGATCAGCTTCAATGTGCCGGTCCGCGCGTTGAAGGAGGCCAGCAGCATGGTGTCGCTGCGGCCGGTCAGCTTGTCGGTGGGGTTGTCGATGCCCAGAAGCAGCAGGTTGTAAATGCCGGTCTTGCCTTCCGGGGGCAGCTCGTACGCTTCCGGCAGCACCATATAGTCGGCGTCGCCGTTTTCGGTCTGATAAAGCTCCCAGAGCAGCTGGGTGATTTCCTCGTCCGTCAGCGCCGATTCTTCCGCGAGCGCTGCTGAGAAAGGCAGCAGCAGGGCCAGAAGCAGGCATAGCACGCGCTTGATCATGCCTTTCCCATCCTTTCCTGAACTTGCCTCTATTATAGCACTGTTGCGGGATTGCCGCAATGCGTATTGCCGCCGCAACCCGCTGACCGCATCATGACGCGCGAGGTGTCGGAACCATGAAAAGAATCTTCGCTTTGCTGCTTTTGCTGCTGCTTTTCCGCTGCGCATGCGCGGAGGCCGGAAGCGGAACGCTGATCGCCGTGGCGAGCGATCTGCACTATCTGTCGCCGCGGCTGGCGCAGGACCGCTCCACGCTGATGCGCATCGTGCGGGCGTCGGACGGAAAGGTGACCCAGTATACGCCGCAGATCGCCGCCGCCTTTGTCGACGAAATGCTCAGGCTCAGGCCGGACTGCGTGATCCTGAGCGGCGATCTGACGCTGAACGGAGCGCGGGAAAGCCATGAAGAGCTGACGGCGCTGCTGTCGCCGCTGCCCGCGGCGGGCATTCCGGTCCTCGTGATCCCCGGCAATCACGACTGCACGGGCACGGCGTATGCGTTCACCACGGAAGGCGCCCGGGCCGTCGCCGGCATGGACGCGGCGGGCTTCCGGGAAGCGTACGACGCTTTTGGACCAAAGGACGCCCTGGCGCGGGACGCGGGCTCCTTCAGCTATGTATACGCGCTTGCCGATGATCTGCGGATACTGCTGCTGGACGCCAATACGGCCGAAGCGCCGAACCGCGTAAAAGCCGAAACGCTGGCCTGGGCAAAGGAACAGCTCCGGCAGGCGCGGCAGGCGGGCGCGCGGGTGATCGGCGTGACGCATCAGAACCTGCTGACGCATTTCACAGGCTTTACCGTCGGCTACCGGATCGACAACGCCGATCTGCTGGACGCGCTTTTCCGGCAGTACGGCGTGCGGCTGAACCTGAGCGGGCATATGCATTTGCAGCATATCGGAAAAACGGCGGATTATACCGAGATCGCCACCTCCGCGCTCTCCGTGTGGCCGCAGCATTACGGCGTGATCACGGTCGACGGGGATACGGCTTCTTATGAGGCGCGAAGTCTGGACGTGGCGGCATGGGCGAAAAACAACGGCGTATCTCAGGACGATCTGCTGGATTTTGACGCGTACAGCCGGGCGTTTTTTGACGAAACGAGCCGCGATAAGCTGCGGACGCAGGTGAGCGGCCTGCCGATCGGCGAGGAGGAGAAGGAGCGGATGCTGGAATATGCCGTGCGCTTCAACCGCTGCGTGTTCTCGGGCAGCGTTTCCGAATTGACCGATCACAGCCCCGTTTCGCTCTGGGAAGAGCATTTGCCGGATGCTTTCTTTACGGTGTATATGCGGCAGCTGCTGCAAAGCGCCAAGGGCGATATGCTGCGCGCGGATATCCCGCTGAAATAATTCACTGGACAACGGTGCGCGGCTGCGTTATGATGAAGCGGGAAAAGGACCATTGCGAAAGAGAAAGGGGATCGGGCGGTGATCGGCAAAAAACAGAGGACGGTTTCCGACGGCTACGGCATCACGGAAGGCGTGATATGGAAACAGCTGCTCAGCTTCTTTTTTCCCATCCTGCTGGGCACGTTTTTCCAGCAGCTGTACAACACGGCGGACGCCATCATCGTGGGCAAGTTCGTGGGCAAGGAAGCCCTGGCGGCGGTGGGCGGCGGCACGGGCACGCTGATCAACCTGATCGTGGGCTTTTTCGTGGGCCTTTCCAGCGGCGCAACCGTGATCCTGTCCCAGTTTTACGGCGCGCGCAATCATAAGCAGGCCAGCCGCACGGTGCATACCGCCGTCGCGCTGGCGGTGGTGGGCGGCCTATTGCTGATGACGGTGGGCATGCTCGCCTCGCCTGTGATCCTGCGCTGGATGTCCACGCCGGCCGACGTGCTCGGCCTTGCGGTGATTTACACCCGCATCTATTTCTGCGGCATGGTCCCCTCGATGATCTACAATATCGGTTCGGGCGTGCTTCGGGCGGTGGGGGACAGCCGCAGGCCGCTGTTCTTCCTGATCGCTTCCTGCATGACCAATATCGTGCTGGACGTGGTGCTGGTGGTCGGCCTGGAAATGGGCGTCGCCGGCGCCGCGCTCGCGACCATCCTCAGCCAGGCGGTCAGCGCCGCGCTGGTGATCGTCACGCTGCTGCGCTCGCCGCATCCGCTGCGCCTGGACGTAAAGCAGGTCCGCCTGCACGGCGACCTGCTGGGCAAGGTCGTGCGCATCGGCCTGCCCGCCGGATTGCAGTCGGTGATGTATTCGCTGAGCAATCTGGTGATTCAGGCGGCGATCAACGGTTTCGGTACCAACCTGATGGCGGGATACACCGCTTACAGCAAAATGGACGGCCTGTTCTGGATGACGATCAATGCTTTCGGCGTCGCGATCACCACCTTCGTGGGCATGAACTTCGGCGCGGGGCGCTTCGACCGGGTCAAAAAGAGCATTCGCGTATGCCTGCTGATGGCGGCGGGCGGCACGCTTGCGCTCAGCGGAATGCTGCTGCTTTTAGGCAGGCCGCTGCTGCATCTGTTTACGGATGAAAACGTGGTCATTCAGCACGGGCTGATGGTTCAGCGCTTTCTGGTGCCCACCTTTATCACCTATGTCTGCATCGAGGTGTTCAGCGGCGCGCTGCGCGGCGCGGGCGATTCGTTCGTGCCTATGGTCATGACGCTGCTGGGCGTTTGCGTGCTGCGCGTGATCTGGGTCAAGCTGATCGCGCCCGTGCGGGCGGACAGCTTTCTATTCATGCTGGCCTGCTATCCCATCAGCTGGGTGCTCACCTCGGCGCTTTTCGTGGCGTATTATCTGGCCGGCGGATGGATAAAACGCTGCCGGGCCAAAGCCGGCGTTTGACGCGCGGATGACCGATTCCCTCCGGAGGACTTTTTTATGACGCTGCAGCAATTGAACTATGTGATCGCCATTTCGGAAGCCGGGTCGCTGAACAAAGCGGCCGATAAGCTGTACGTGGCCCAGCCCTCGCTGACCAGCGCGATCCGCGAGCTCGAAAACGAGATCGGCGTCACGATTTTTAACCGCACCCGCCGCGGCGTGACGCTGACCGCGGAAGGCGCGGCCTTTCTTCCCTATGCGCGGCAGGTGTACAGCCAGTACCTGAACCTCCTGGACATATATGGAAAGCAGGGCGCGCGGCGGCAGCAGTTCGCCGTCTCCACCCAGCATTATTCGTTTGCCGTCAAGGCGTTCGTCGAGATGACGCGCAGCTTTGACGTGGCGGAATATGAGTTCGCGATCCGGGAAACGCGCACGCGCGCCGTGCTGGAGGACGTGGCTTCTTCCCGCAGCGAGATCGGCATCCTGTACCTGAACGATTTCAACCGCAAAGCCCTGGAAAAGCTGATGCAGGCCGGCAACCTCGTCTTCACCCATCTGGTGGACTGCAATCCCTATGTGTACCTCTGGCGCGAGCATCCGCTTGCGCAGAAAAAGACGATCACCTTTGAGGAGCTTACGCCTTACCCGTGCCTGTCCTTTGAGCAGGGCGACGACAGCAGCTTCTATTTCGCCGAAGAGCTGCTCTCCACCAGCGAGTATCCGCGCATCATCAAGTGCTGCGACCGCGCCACCGTGCTGAACCTGATGGTGGGCCTGAGCGCCTATACGCTGTGCAGCGGCATCATCTGCGAGGAGCTCAACGGCAACGGCGGCGATTATATCGCCATTCCCTACGCCGCCGACGAAAACAACCCCGCCGGCGCGATGGAGATCGGCTATATCACCCGCCGCAGCAGCATCATGAGCGCCGCCGGCATCCGCTACATCGAAGAAATGAAAAAATACCTTGCAGGCTGCGATCCGGAGAAAACCGGAACGCAGCTGGCAAAGTAACGGCGTCCCAAAACGCCCCCGCTGAAAAGCGGTATTTCATTATTCGCTTCATGGCTCTTATACTATTCTCAATCTAAAATCTTATCATCTTTGGGTGTCTTTTCCGTCTTGGCGTTGCTTCATTCCGGTCAACGTAGCGCTGCTACGCC
>CACWLY010000069.1 GCA_902761825.1 uncultured Eubacteriales bacterium | reverse complement strand
CAACGTAGCGCTGCTACGCCTCCCTCCATTCAGCTTAGCCAGGGCGAAAAATCCATCCCAAATCTGATAATCTTTTATACTGAGAATAGTATAAAAGCCGGATAAGATCGTTCGAGCTTTCACTCCGGCGAAGCCGTGCCCGCGCAAGCAAAATCCCCCGCTTTTACACGGGGGATCGGAATCACGGGCTTTTATTTCCTTTCGGCGATTTCCCGGCGGAGCTTGTCGGCGAACCCGGCAACGGTATACACGGTGGTCTGGTCGGTGGCGCGGTCGCGCACGGAGATATTGCCCTCGGCGATTTCCTTTTCGCCGATGATGATCATGTAGGGCACCTTATCCACCTGGCGGGCGTAGCGGATCTTATAGCCGATCTTCTCGTTACGGTCGTCCAGCTCGACGCGGATGCGCTGATTGCGCAGTTCGTCGTACACCTTTTCGGCGTAGTCCATGCTCTTGTCGGACACGGGCAGCACTTTGGCCTGCACGGGGGCAAGCCAGACGGGGAAAATGCCCTTGGTCTCCTCGATCAGGTAGGCCATGAAGCGGTCCAGGCTGCCCAGAATGGCGCGGTGCAGCACCACGGGGGTCTTTTCGACGCCGTCCTTGTCGATGTATTTCAGGTCGAACCTGGCGGGCAGGCAGAAGTCCAGCTGGCAGGTGGACAGCGTGTATTCCGCGCCGACGGCGGGCTTCACGTTGACGTCCAGCTTGGGGCCGTAGAAGGCGGCCTCGCCGATCTCCTCGGTGAAATCGATTTTCAGCTCGGTCAGCACCTCGCGCAGCGCGCTTTCGGCCTTCTCCCACATCTCGTCGTCCTGGTGATACTTGATCTTGTCCTCGGGATCGCGCAGGGACAGCACGCAGCGGTAATCGGTGATGCCGAAGTCCTTGTAGGTGGAGAAGATCAGGTCGCATACGGCGGCGACCTCGTCCTTGATCTGCTCGGGGGTGACGAACAGGTGCGCGTCGTTCTGGCAGAAATGGCGGCCGCGCTCGATGCCCTTCAGGGTGCCGCTGGCTTCAAAGCGGAAATCGTGCGCGATCTCGCCGATGCGGATGGGCAGATCGCGGTAGCTGTGGGGACGGTTGGCGTAAATGCGCATATGATGCGGGCAGTTCATGGGCCGCAGCACGAAGCTTTCGCCCTCCACCTCCATGGCGGGGAACATGTTGTCCTTGTAGTGCTCCCAGTGTCCGCTGGTCTGATACAGCGCCACGGTGCCCACGCACGGGGTCAGCACATGCTGATAGCCCAGCAGCACTTCCTTGTCGCGGATGTAGTTTTCCAGCTGCTGCCACAGCGTATAGCCCTTGGGCAGGAACATGGGCAGGCCGCGGCCCACCAGATCGTCGGTCATGAACAGGCTCATGTCCTTGCCGATGCGGCGATGGTCGCGGGCTTTCGCCTCTTCCACTTCCTTTTCGTAGGCGGCCAGCTCTTCGGCGTTGCGGAAGGCCACGCCGTTGATGCGGGTCAGCATCTTGTTTTTCTGGTCGTTCTTCCAGTACGCGCCGGACAGGGCGGTCAGCTTGAACGCCTTGAGCGCCTTCGTATATGTCAGGTGCGGGCCGACGCACATATCGATGTAATCGCCCTGCTGATAGAAGGTGATCACGGCGTCCTCGGGCAGATCGGCGATGTGCTCCACCTTGTAGGTTTCGCCGCGCTCGCGCATCAGCTGCACGGCCTCTTCCCGCGGCAGGGGATAGACCTTGAAGGGCAGGTTTTCCTTGACGATCTTCTGCATTTCCTTCTCGATGGCGGGCAGATCCTCGTCGCTGAGCTTTACGTCGCCCAGGTCGATGTCGTAGTGGAAGCCCTTTTCGGTGGCCGGGCCGTAGGCGAAGTGGGCGTTGGGGTAAATGCGCTTCACGGCCTGGGCCATGATGTGCGCGGCGGAGTGGCGGAGGACTTCCAGCTCCTCCTCGGCGGGGCATTCGGCCACGCGGCCGTCGTTGTAGATGATCTTCATACGCTTCTCCTCTTTCTTTTTGTGGCGCGCTGGCCGTGGATACAAAAACAGCATCCGCCCCCTTGCTGGGACGAATGCTGTGCATCCGCGGTTCCACCCCGCTTGCCTGATTAACCTCTTTATCATGGGATAACGGTCATGGGCCGCCCGCCGTCGAAGGATGGTATCGCCGGAACGCCTGCGGCGCGGACTTTCAGCCCATGATCCGCGCTCTCTTGCGCCGCCCTTTCCGGGACGTGTTCCCTGTCATTCGGCAAGTGGCTTTATTATAGCACTTTTCCGGGGTTTGTCAACACGGCAGGCCGACGTTTGCGGGAAAACCTCGTTTTCCGCTCGCGGGAGCATACTATTTATGTTTTATGAGCCATGATGCAAATAGGAAATTAGACAAGAAGCGCCGAATTTCCGCGAAACAGACAAGAAATACGCGCTTTCTTTTGACTCGCCCCGCGCTACTCCCTGCGGGAAGCGCGGGTTGCGGGCGGAAATCTGCGGATTGCTCGCCCTTAGCCTGCCTGCGGCAGGCGCTTGGCAGAAAGCTGAGCAAAGAAACCTGCGTTTGCGGCCGCTCCTGCTGCAACGCTTTCCGCCAACTGGCTTATATGTCAGCAGCCGTTCCCGGGCGACCGGCTTCGCCGGTCGAGCGGCGCGAAGCGCCGCGCAAAGGCAGGACGGAGACGCGGGAGAAAACAAGCGGAAAAACCGTTTGGAATCTAACCTGCGATCATTCCGCTTGCTTTCTCCCGCGCCTCTGCACTGCCTTTGCTCTGCCCGGGAACTCACTTGTCCCCATAGGCCAAACAGGCGGAAGCAAGTCTGGTTTACGCTCCGAGCCAAACGCCGGGATGGGTCCAGGGGTTTCGAGCGCCCGGAAAATCTTCTCTTGGGATGATTTTCAGCGAGAAACGGGCCGGAAGGCCCCGGATGCAGAAGTCCCCTGGTGCAGGGTCTTAGGGGCCGCAGAGGCCCCTAACGTTTCCCTTTCCGCTCTTCATTCACCCTTCGTGAATTAGCTCTCAAAGAAGAATAGTATCAGTCCAGATCGGTGCGGATAACGTATACGGTCACGTCCTTCATGCCTTCGCCGCACAGATCGTAACCGGCGTTCTGCGCGCTTTCACGGGTCTGCTCGTATACGCGCAGCATGTCGGCGAGGTTGTTTTGCACGCAGGCGAGCAGCTTGCCCGCCGCGCTCTTTTCGGCGTTCAGCAGCGTATCCTGAAGCTTCGCGGTGCCTTCGCTTTGCAGCAAGGCCGCGCCGTCCTTCAGCTGCGCCGCGCCGTCGGCCAGGGCCGCGCTGCCCTCGGCCAGGGAAGCGGCTCCCGCGGCCAGCGTGCCCGCGCCCTCGGCCAGGGAGGCCGCGCCCGTGCTCAGCTGCTCCATGCCCGCGTTCAGCGCGGCGGCGCCGTCGGCAGCCTGGGCAACGCCCGCGGTATACTGAGCCACGCCGGCGACGAAAGCGCTGATCTGATCGAGCTGCGCCTTGAGACTGCCGATGCTCTCGCGTGCGGCTTCGGCCTGCGCGAGCTTTGCGGCCACGGTATCGTCGGAGGCCATGTATTTCCCGGTGTTCTCCTTGACCAGGGCCTCGATCTGCTCCTTCACGGCCTGCTCCAGCCGGGCCTTGACCTCTTCGGTTTCCATCTGCGCGTCCACGGCGGCGGTGATCTTCGCGGCCTGGTCGGCAGGCACCTTCTTCGCGTTCACCGCGGCGGTGAACTGCTCGGCGGTCATGGGCAGATTGGCGGCGGTCAGCACGCTCTCCAGCACCTTGCCGCGCGCGGCCTGCCGCACGGCGGCGCGCACCTGATCGGCGTTTGCTTCCACCTGAGCGCGCACGGCGGACTGCACCTGCTCCAGCGCGGCGGCGCGCAGGGCTTCGGGATCAAGCTGATCGAGCGCCTGCTGCAGCACGTCGGCGTAATTATCGGCGGTCAGCGCGGGCAGGGCGATGCCGGCGGCGTCCAGGCCGGAGGCGGCAAGCTGCGCGTTGGCGGTATCCAGAATGGCGTTCAGGATCGCTTCCGCGCCCTGATTCAGGGTTTCATTGTTCGCGGTCAGGGTATCGAGGCCGGCCTTCAGCTGCGCCGCGCCGCCGTCGGCCTCGGTCATGCCCGCGGCCAGCGCTTCGGCGCCCTCGTTCAGCTTTGCCGCGCCGCCGCTCAGCTGCGCCGCGCCGTCCTTTACGGAAGCCGCGCCGTCAGCGGCCTGCGCCATGCCGTCGGAAAGCTGCTTCGCGCTGCCGTCCAGGGCGAAAAGGCCCGCGTTCAGCTCGTTGATCTTCGCGGCGATCGCCGCAAGCCTGCCCTCGGTTTCGGGAAGGGTTTCGCCGTTTTCCAGGGCGGTCAGCAGCTTTTCGGCCTCGCCCAGCTCCAATCGCGCGTTATCGCCGACGCGTCCGTCGATCTCCCTGCACGCGGCCTCGATCGGGCTCGAGGTGATCAGCGTCATCGTCCATTTCAGATCGGCGTGATCGGCCCGGAAGCTGGCAGAGAACGAGGCGGGCAGCTTCAGGGACGCGTCCGCGCCGGGCACGGCCCAGCCGACGAGCAGCCGGCGTCCGGCCTCGCTCAGCACGGCGGCGTTCTCGGTGACGATATCGCTTACGCCGTCCTCGGGCAGCAGCATCACCGTCATGGCCAGCGCGGGTGTCTGCACGTCGGCGTCATAGCCGACCTCCAGCTTCGCTTCGCCGGTCTTGTCCCGGAGCTCGGCCGCGGTGACGGCCTGGCCGTCCAGGGTCAGCGTCACGCGGGGCAGGGCTTCGGGCTGTTTTTCGCCGCTGCCGCGGTAGGTGATATCCTTGCCATTCGCCTGCCAGGTCAGCGTTTCGCCGTCCAGGGTGAAGGTCTCATGACCGCCCACGTTCTGCACGTCCTTCAGCGCCGTGCGGTCGGTAAGCTCGTCCAGCGCGTCCCTGTTTTCCAGGCGCACGTTATCGGTCAGGCTGCGGATCCCGCCGTCCGCGCCGGTCACCACATACACGCGTTCATGCTTGATCGTTTCGGCGGAAGCGCCCGCGCAGCAAATCGCCATCACGCAGGCAAGAAGCAAACTGATCAACCTTTTCATGGTTATCTTCCTTTCTCCGCTCAGCGGGCGGACTTCATATCGAAGGTGGTATGCACGATGATTTTATCCAGAAGCAGCAGCATGGCGGGCAGGAGCAACAGCACCACGGCCACGGACCACAGCGCGCCGCGCGCGATCAGCCGGCACATGCTGGAAATGATATCCACGTTGGAGTACAATCCCACGCCGTAGGTGGCGGCGAAGAAGCCCATGCCGCTGACCAGCACGCTCTGCGCGGCGGAGGCGAGCGCCTCCTGTACGGCCTGCGCCTTTTCCTTGCCGGCCAGGCGGTTGCGCTTGTAGCGGGTGGTCATCAGGATGGCGTAATCCACGGTCGCGCCAAGCTGGATGGTGGAGATCAGGATCGGGCCGACGAAGGGCAGCTCCTGATGGAAATAATAGGGAACGCACAGGTTGGCGGCGATCGCCAGCTCGATCATGCCCACCAGCAGCACGGGCAGGCTGAGGGATTTCTGCACCAGCAGGATGATCACGAAGATGGCGATCATGGAGATCATGGTGACCACCGTGAAGTCGTGGTCGGTGCAGGCGATCAGATCCTTGGTGCAGGGCGCTTCGCCGATCAGCATGCCGCCCTCGTCGTACTTTTTGAGGATCTCATTCAGGCTGTCGATCTGGGCGTTGACCTCGTCGGAGGAGATCACGTATTCGCTGTTGATCAGCATCAGCTGATAGCGGCCGCTCTTGAGGTTGGAAAGGATATCCTCCGGGATAATGCTTTCGGGAATGTCCGCGCCCAGCAGGCTGTCGATGCCGACGACGCTTTTCACGCCGTCAACCTTTTTCATTTCCTCGGCCATATCGCGCGCGTCGCGCTGGGATACGTCGCTGTCGACCAGCAGCAGGTGCGTGGTGGACATATCGAAGGTTTCCTTCAGCTTTTTATTGGCGATGACCGAAAGCAGGTTCTGCGGCATGACCTTGCTCATGTCGTAGTACACGTTCACGTTGCCGTAGCCGTAGAAGGCGGGAACCAGCATTAGTGCCAGCACGACGCACAGCGCTTTATAGTGCCTGACCACGAAGCGGCTGATGCCGCCCACGTCGGGCAGGACCGGCTTATGGCTGGTCTTTTCGATCGCGCCGTCCAGCATACGGATGGCGCAGGGCAGCAGGATCACGGTGCCAAGCACGCCCATCACGACGCCCTTGCTCATCACGATGCCCAGGTCGCGGCCCAGCGTGAAGCTCATGAAGCAGATGCTGACGAACCCGGCCACGGTGGTCAGGCTGGAGCCGATGATCGAGGAGAAGGTCAGCCCGACGGCGCGGGTCATGGCCTCGTCCTTGTTGTCGGTCAGCGTTTTCTGCTCCTTATAGCTGTTCCAGAGGAAGATGCTGTAATCCAGCGTCACGCCCAGCTGCAGCACGGCGGCGACGGCCTTTGTGATGTAGCTGATCTCGCCCAGAAAATAGTTGCTGCCCAGGTTATACAGAATGCTGACGCCGATGCAGCAAAGGAAGATCAGCGGCAGCAGGAAGCTGTCCATGGTGATCGTCAGCACCACGGCGCACAGCGCCACGGCGATGGCGACGTAAACGGTTTCCTGCTCCTCCACCAGCTGTTTGGTGTCGGTCACCACGGCGCTCAGGCCCGAGACGAAGGCTTTTTCGCCCGCCAGGCCGCGGATGTCGCGGATGGCTTCCATCGTTTCCTCGGCGGAGGAGGAGGTATCAAAGAACACGGCCGTCAGCCGCGCGTCCCCGCGGCTGAACGCCTCGCGGACGCTGTCCGGCAGGATCTCGGCGGGCAGCGCGCCGCGCGTCATGGATTCGTAGCCCAGCACGGTTTCCACGTGCGGCACATTTTTCAGGCTGTCTTCCAGGTCCGCCTGCTCAACGGGCGTCAGGCCCTCGGTGACCAGCAGGGAAAACGCGCCTTTGCCGAAGTCCTCCAGCAAAATCTCCTGTCCCTTGACCGTTTCCAGATCCTGGGGCAGATAATACAACAGGTCATATTTTGTTTTGGTGGCCGCCATGCCCAGCACCGAGGGGATCATCAGCAGCAAGCAGACGACGATCACCAGCGCGCGATGGCGGATCAGCCATTTCGTGAATCCTTTCACCGGTCGTTCCTCCTTACAGAATTCAGAACATTTCGTTGACTTAATCAACATGGTGTATTATAATAGCGTGTGTGATTAAAAGCAATAATCACATTCAATAACGTTCGTTTATTAATAATCATTCACGCTTCCCGGGTCTGATAACAAACAGAAAAGCGGAAAATTGTTGAGAAAGAAGGATCGCTATGGCAGAAGAGACGAAAAAAGAAGACCGCCGCGTGCGCCGCACCAAAAAGCTGCTGACGCAGGCGCTGACCGAGCTTTTGCAGAAAAAGCAGGTGAAGGACATCACCGTGACCGAGCTGACCGACCTGGCGGACATGAACCGCGGCACCTTCTATCTGTATTACCGGGATATATTCGATATGCTGGAAAAGATCGAGGATGAAATGTTCAGTTCGCTCGACGGCATCTTCAAGCCGCTCGAAAAGGAAGGCGACGCGCTGCAGATCAGGCCCACGCTGCTGGCCCTGTTTCAGTTTGCCGCCGAGCACCAGGAGATGTGCCGCGTGCTGCTGAGCCCCAACGGCGATATGAACTTTCTGCACAGGCTCAACGAGGTCATGCGCGAAAAATGGCGCAGCGCCTGGCAGACCATCCATGACGCGGGCGACGATGAATTCGACTACTATTACAGCTTCGTGGTCTTCGGCTGCGCCGGGATGATCCGCGCCTGGGTCAACCGCGAATGCAAGGAGCCCGCCGCCGAAATGGCCGACCTGGCCGACACTCTGCTCCGGCAGGGCGGACTGCGCGCCGGGGGAAAAGGAGATTTTCCCCCGGCGGGAACGGTTTTTCCTCTCGCCCCCGCGGGGGCTCCCGGGCGGAAAAACCGCAAGGAAGGAAAATTTCATCCGGTCGACTGCGCTCCCTCCTGAAATTTTCTCCTCGGCGACGTACACGCCGTCGTCTGCGGATTGAAAATGAACGGGCCTGCGGGCCCTTTCATACTTTCCCGGGGCTTTCTCGTATTTTTCTATTCTGATTAGTAGGTGAATAATAACAGCGCTGACGTAAAAATATACGCTTCCATACAATTCAGGGATATACAAAGACAGCTTTATGTGATAATATACAAGATATGGTATAATGGGTATGATGTGTGGATGCCCATTGCGCCATTACATAATGAAGCGGCTTGGCATACGAGGTGGCTTTTAAGGCTGGTGTAGCCGTGGAGGTTGAGAATTGAGGGGAACACAGGGCAGCATATCAATGCGAAAAAGGTGATGTGGCTGCCCGATTTTTTATGGGGAGTAATCACATGAGCAAATCCGTACTTGCACCCATACTCCAGCTGTGATACACTCTTTGCAGGCGAGGCGATGGTTCTCGCCTATTTGTTGTTCGCGAAAATTCATCGAAATTTACGTTGAAATCAGCCCCAGTTTTGCTCTAATATAAGCGTATCTTTATGCCCATGCGCAGGGGTTAAGAATCCGCGCTGGCAGGCCGATACATGAGATGGGAACTTCTCATATTTTAGACGGAAAGGGGCTTGTTACAGCCATGCGGAATAGAACTACGCTCCTTAGAGCAGAGTAGAGACTAACTGCGCCCTTTTTGCGTCTTGCGGGGCGCATGAAAATGAATACAACATTCGTGATGGATAACCGTCGGATTCTGACGGGGTTACTATACCCTGTCAGGTTCGGCGGTTTTTTATGTTTGATTTGGTGATGCGGCGGCCATAACAGCCGCGAATGCGAAAGGAGACAGATTGTTTATGAAAATGAAGAAACGGCTTTTGAGTATCCTGCTCAGCCTCGTGCTGGTGCTGGGCCTGATCCGGGGATGAGCCTGACGGCGTATGCGACAGCGAAAGAATATACATCTCTGAAACAGGGAGATGTACTTCATCTGGGCGATTACCTCAATTCGACTACAGAGTATCAAATTGGTGATGATGGATATCTCAATCCAAATTCTAGGCCATGGACATTGGTAAGAGGTAATATCAGTAATTTTCATATTACTGAATCACAGACTGGTGATTACTACCTCTTAAAAAACAATGGAGGTACTTATTATTTTGGTGCCCAAATGGGTGGTGAAGGTTATGAAGGAGGCTATTGGCCAGTAACTGCCACTTCCGACGGCATATCTGTGACATCGGTCGTAACAGGAGGATACTATCCAGTAGTAACATTTGCTGTTCATGAAGCGCCTGCCCACACCCACAGCTTCACCTACGCCGCCAGCGGTGCGACCATCCCGGCGACCTGCGGCGCGGCGGGCTGCACACTGCCCCCCGAGCACGGATGGAGGCACCGACCATGTCGCAACCCTGACCATCGCTGCCAATGGCGGTACCTATGATGGGACGACTGCATACGGAGCTACCATCACCGATGCCAACAGCATCCAGGGCGATGCGAAGGTTCAGTACCAGAAAAAGACCGACGGAAGCTATGGAACGGCCACGGAGACCGCACCCAAAGACGCAGGCGACTACAAGGCCAGCATCACAGTAAGCGGCGCGACCGCAAGCGTGGAGTACACCATCGCAAAGGCTGATTCGACCGCGAACGCGCCTACAGGCCTGACCGCGACCTACGGACAAACGCTGGCGAATGTCTCTCTGGAAGGGAAGAATCCGGAAGGCAACACGCCGGGAACCTGGGCGTGGGCGGATGCAGCGACAACCAGTGTCGGCAGCGTTGGGGCGCACACCTTCAAAGCGAACTTTACACCTACGGACACGACGAACTACAACAGCAAATCCAATGTGGACGTGACAGTGACAGTTGGCAAGGCCGACCCCACCGCACCGACCGGCCTGACCGCCACCTACGGGCAAACGCTGGCGAACGTGACGCTGCCCGATGGCTGGACATGGGCAGACAGCACGCAGAGCGTCGGTAATGTCGTTGACCCGGCGGCGACCTTCAAGGCGAACTTTACCGGAAATGACAACTATAATGCCGCTACCAACGTGGACGTGACTGTGACGGTTGGCAAGGCGAATGCTGTCGCTGCTACGGTTAAGGACGGGGAAGCGGTCGAGGCGATTGCGGTTCTCTCGGCGTTTGAGGCCGTGGCCGTGCCCAGCGACACCTTCACCTTCAAAAAGGTGTGGGAAGGCGGCGCGGAAAAGAGCATTGACTTTACGCTCTATAAGGCCGACGGCTCCGTGTACCATCACGGCTTCGACAAGAAGACCGTCAGCCGCAGGGAATGGCGCTACAATGCCTGGTTCTCCGCGCCCGCCGCGTGCTACGTGATCGAGGAGCCCGTCGAGGGCTACATCACCCGCTATGAAAACGTGGGCGTGTACGCGGACATCACCGATCGCTGCTGCGACGGCGGAACCATCGTCAACAAGAAAATCCCCAAAACCGGCGACAGCGCGCCCCTGGCCCTGTGGGCCGGGATGATCGCGCTGGGCGCGGCGGGCCTGGGCGCGGCGCGCGCGTTGGGCAGGCGGGGAAAAGCCGGTAATACTATTCTCAATCTAAAATCTTATCATCTTTGGGTGTCTTTTCCGTCTTGGCGTTGCTTCATTCCGGTCAACGTAGCGCTGCTACGCCTCCC
>CACWLY010000068.1 GCA_902761825.1 uncultured Eubacteriales bacterium | reverse complement strand
GCCTTTTCCGCCCGGGAGTCCCGCAGGGACGAGAGGAAAAGGCGTTTCTCTCGATCAAATGGAGGATCCATTTGATCGATGGGGCTGTGCAACAGCCCCATTCATTCCCGCTCTGTTCGAATCCGTCCCTGCCCACCACAAAAAAAGAGCCCCGCGAGGGGACTGTTGGGGGGGGATGGATTCGACTTCGCCTGCGGGCGAAGCGCCTTCGCGGTTCTGACAGCCCACTGGGCTGTCATTCATTTGGTGGGCAGGGATGGATTCGAACCATCGAAGGCGGTGCCGGCAGATTTACAGTCTGCTCCCTTTGGCCACTCGGGAACCTACCCATGAGGATGGAGCTGGCGATGGGACTTGAACCCGCAACCTGCTGATTACAAATCAGCTGCTCTGCCAATTGAGCTACACCAGCAAACGGCCCAACCGGCTGTAATAATTTTGGCGACCCGAATGGGGCTCGAACCCATGACCTCCAGCGTGACAGGCTGGCGTTCTAACCAACTGAACTACCGGGCCACAATGGTGGGCCTTCAGGGACTTGAACCCCGGACCGATCGGTTATGAGCCGACTGCTCTGACCAACTGAGCTAAAGGCCCGTTACCCCGAAGGGAAGAAAATGGTGACCCCGTCGGGATTCGAACCCGAGTTACCGCCGTGAAAGGGCGATGTCTTAGGCCTCTTGACCACGGGGCCACATGCCGTGCGAAAGGTACTGGTCGGGGTGAAGGGATTCGAACCCCCGGCCCCATGCTCCCAAAGCACGTGCGCTACCGGACTGCGCTACACCCCGTTAAAGCTTTCGCACAGCGTTCGGTGACAAAGAATATAATACACGAATCCGCGCCCGATGTCAATACATAAAATTAAGAAATTTGTTATTGCCCGCAGACGAAGCGTACGAAGCGCGCTTTCCTTTTTCAGTCAGGCGCGCTTCGCACGGATCGGTGCTTCATTTGCCGCGGCCGCGATCAGCGGATGCGGATGCCGTACATGCAGGCGTTGTCCTTGCTGCATGTGCCGATGACCAGCATATCGTTGTAGACCGCGGGGCTTGCGTCGATCTGGCCGCCCAGGGCCAGCGTATTGCGGATCTCGCCCGTGCGCCCGTCCAGCAGGTACAGCCGGCCCTTCTGGTCGGCCTGGATGATCCAGCCCTTGCCTTCCTTATTATACACGGCCACGGGCGAGGACACGGCGGTGGCTTCCAGCTCGCGTTTCCATACCACATTGCCGGAACGCTTGTCCAGGGCGAGCATGGTCGCGGTGCTGCTGCTGCCCGCCATGTTGACGGTAAAGACGGCCAGGTCGCTCAGGTCATGCTGGCCGATCAGCGGGCTGGCCTTGAGGCCGCTGTCCTGATCCTTGCTGTATACACATTTGATCTCGTATTTCCACACCTCTTCGCCGCTGAGCGCGTCCAGGCGGCGCAGGGTGACGGGCTTGTTGTTCTTGAGGCGGGAGAACGCCGTGTTGCCGGTATACAGGCCCAGCTCGCCGTCGTCGTCAAAGTCCAGGGCGATGGCGGCGTCCGTATTGTCCCCCACGTCCACGGCCCAGACCGCCTTCATGGTGTTGGCGTCCACGCATTGCAGCACGCCGTAGGCGTCGGCGGAGTAGATGTAGTGATCGTATACCGCCACGCTGGTTTCGGCGGCGGTGTTCATATCCTGCTCAGCCTTGGCCTTGGTTTTCAGGTAGGTCACGCTGCGGTTGATGCTCAGCGTGGGGTTGGCGGTCACGCTGCCGTCCTCATCCAGGAACTTGAAATCGGTGTTCATGTCCACGGTGTAGATCAGGCCGTTTTCGCCCGCAACGATCATCGTGTCGCTGTTGCGGTCGAACAGCGGCGAGCCGTCGAACGCGCCGTTGGTGCTGTATTGCTCGTTTTTGCGGCCGTTGAGCAGCATGATCTCCTTGCCGTCCAGCAGGCTGAACACGCGCACGCCGATATCGCCGGTCTTGTTGGGCAGCTTCGATATCGCCTGGCCGATGGCGATGTAGGGATTGCCCTGGGGATTGACGGCCACGCTGGATTTCAGCGGATAGCCCACGTTGATGGCGTCGCGGGTGGGCTGGCCGTCGTTCAGATCCAGGAAATAGATCTTGCCGTCCAGGCCGCCGAATATGACCTCCTTGAGCACGCTCACGTCGCGCTTTTCCTCGTACAGGTTCATCCACATGGTGCGCTGCTCGGTCATCAGCTTGATGATGGCGGGCTGGCCGGTCCAGCCCACGCCGTACAGCGTGCCGTTATCGGCCGTGCGCAGGCTGCCCAGTTGATACTGCCATTCCACGCTCAGCTGCTCCTGCTGCACGTCGGCCGCGCCGTAGGCGGCGTTCTGGCGGAAGCTGCTGCCGCGGAAAGCGGTGACGCCGTTGTACAGCGTATAGCTGTCGGGCGCGTTCATGCTCACGGCGCTCTGCCGTTTCAGGGTATCGGTCACCTTTTTGCCGCCGGAATAGACGGTCTGGGTCAGGCTCAGCTGCTTGGGATCAGTCCCCGCGGCGGCCGAGGCTTCCAGCCGCGGCATGGGCGTATCGGTAGGCACCGGCGTGGGCGTGGGCGTAGGCGTCGCCGTGGGCTCGGGCGTGGGCGTGGGCGTCGCGGTCGGCTCGGGCGTGGGCACCGGCGTCGGCGTGATATAGGGCGTGGGCGCGATCGTGGGATCGGGCGTGGCGGACGCGGGCGCGCCGCTTTCCGGCGTCTGCGTATCGGCGATCACGGCGGGCGCCTGGGATACGAAAATCGGCTCCTCCGTGGGCGCGGGCGTATCGGTGGGCGCGAGCGTCGGAACGGGCGTGGGCTCGGTCACGATCAGCGGCAGCTTGCTTTCCGTGCGCCGCCAGGTATCCTTTTCCTGCACGGCGGCGTACACGTCGTCTACGTAGGGCGTTTCAAAGCGGATGGTCACGACCCAGGTGGTATGCTCGTCGGCGTCCTTGCACTGGCTCGAGGAGGGCAGCAGGCTGCCCGCGCCGTCCATCAGGCCGACGTTTTTGACGGCCTTGGTCGTCGTGATGCTGAACTGCATCTGCTTGCCGACGCTCGCGACGGTGCTGGCCGCCTGGAACAGGTGGATATCCGCCGGTTCGCCGCCGACGCCGACCAGATCGCCCAGCCTGTCGCGAAGGTCGTACAGCGCGCCGGCGAAGCCGCCGCCGTCGCGCGGGCGGTCCACCACCTTGGGCAGCAGATAAATGCCCAGGGCAAACAGCGCAAGCAGCACGGCCAGGCAGATCAGCGCGACGAGCCACGGACGGCCGCGATGCGCGTCCCCGTCCTCGTAGTAGCCGTCCTCCTCGGGATAGAGCTGTTCTTCCAGCCGGGGGTCGCGCGCCGCGTAGGCGCGGGAAGACTCGGGCAGATCGTCCTCGCCGTATACCGGGGCGTCCCCGGGCGGCGGCGTTTTGACGGGCGGCGCGCCCGCCGGGGCGGCTCCGCCGCGCAGCAGGGGATCAAAGCTGGTCTCGCGGCGCACCGTGCGATCGCCGCCGACGGCCGGGATAACGCGGGTAGGCTCCTCGCCGCCGTCCGCCGGGGGCTCCGTGCGGCGCACGGCGGGCATGACGCGGGTCTGCGCGGGCGCGGCGGGCGTTTCCTCCGGAGGCGTTTCGGGCTGCGCCTTGTAGCGGTCGGACCGCCGGTGGCGCACATAGGGCATTTCCTGCGGATCGGGCCGGAGATTGGGATCAAATATATCAGCCATGCCGGTAAAGCTCCTCGATCATAATTGAAAACAGTATTTCAATTTATTATACCAGCCATTCATCAAAATGGCAAGCAGGACGCCCCGGGTCTTGTGAAAACGCCCAAATAATGATAAAATAATATACCTGTTCAGTCACAGACTGAACAGGTATACGCGGGCGGGTATTGCATACCCCCCGCGTGCCCCCCGCCCGGTTTTTCCTCTCGGCCCTTCGGGCCTCCCGGGCGGAAAAACCGCAAGGAGAGAAAATTTCATCCGGTCGACTGCGCTCTCTTCTGAAATTTTCCGTCCTCCCGGCGTACACGCCGCCGGTGCGGATCGCAATCAGGGGGAGTGCCCCCTGATACCCCCCTACCCCCGCAGGTACGTTTCGTCCCGCTTCTCTGTTTTCATGACAGAACAGTTACAAAATAATAAGAACGCGCCGCGCTTTTGGACGGCGCGGCGAACCACGTGCAAGGCAGGTAAGCTATGAACGCCAGACAGATTTGCGTGCTGATCCCCTCCCTGGAGCCTGACGAGCGGCTTCCCATATATGTCGATTCGCTGCTTGACGCGGGCTTCGGGATGATCCTGGTGGTCAACGACGGCAGCGGTCCCGAATACGACGCGGTCTTCGGCAGCGTCGCTTCCCGCGAGCGCTGCATGGTGCTGCGCCACGAGGTCAACCGCGGCAAGGGCCAGGCCCTGCGCACCGGCGTCGCCTACATCCGCGACCATACCGATTTTGCCGGGGTGATCACCGCCGACGCTGACGGCCAGCATATCGCCGCCGATACGCTGAAGCTGGCCGAACGCCTGACCGGGGACGAAAAGGAGCTGCTGCTCGGCAGCCGGGATTTTTCCCGCGCCAACAAGAACATCCCCGGCCGCTCCCGCTTCGGCAACCGGCTGACCAGCGCGATCTTCGCCGCCCTGTACGGCCGCTGGCTGCCCGATACCCAGACCGGCCTGCGCGCCGTGAACCGCGCGTGCTTCGGCGATCTGCTGTCCATTTCCGGCGACCGGTTCGAGTACGAAATGAACATGCTGATCTTCTGCGCCGTCAACAAATACCGGTTTACCGTCATCCCGATCGAGACGATCTATCTGGAGGAAAACAAAAGCTCGCATTTCCATCCCCTGCGCGATTCCTGGCGCATTTATAAGCTGCTACTGGGCTCCTTCTTCCGTTACAGCGCGTCCAGCGTCCTTTCCTTCCTGATCGATTACGCCGTGCTGAGCCTGATGATGTTCTGGGTGTTCAGGGAGAAGCCCGACATCGCGCTGCTGGGCATTCCGTTCAGCTTCAAGGCGCTTGTCGCAACGCCGATCGCCCGGCTGTGCTCCGCGCCGGTCAATTTCCTGATGAACAAAAAGTTCGTGTTCGGCGCCAAAAACTGCCCGGGCGCGGTCGGGCGCTATATCGCGCTGGCCGTGATCTGCCTGGTCGTCACCACGCTGCTCTTCGGCTTCCTGGATCATTACGTGCATACGAACGTCCTGCACCTCCTGCTGAAAATCGTAATCGACACCGCCATGTATATCGTCAACTACCGCGTCCAGCGCGGATGGGTATTCAAGGAGAAACGAGAATGACAAACGACAGGCTTTCCCATATCCGCAATTTCTGCATCATCGCCCACATCGACCACGGCAAATCCACGCTGGCCGACCGCATTCTGGAGCTCACCGGCGTGTTTGAAAAGCGCGAAATGGTGGAGCAGATCCTGGACAGCATGGATCTGGAGCGCGAGCGCGGCATCACCATCAAGAGCAAGGCCGTGCGCATGCACTACAAGGCCCGGAACGGCGAAACCTACGAGCTGAACCTGATCGACACCCCCGGCCACGTCGACTTCACCTACGAGGTCAGCCGCGCGCTGGCGGCGTGCGAAGGCGCGCTGCTGGTGGTGGACGCCACGCAGGGCATCGAGGCCCAGACGCTGGCCAACGTGTACATGGCGCTGGAGCACGACCTGGAAACGATCCCGGTGATCAACAAGATCGACCTGCCCTCGGCAATGCCCGAGGAGGTGCGCCATGAGATCGAGGAGGTCATCGGCCTGGACGCCTCCTTCGCGCCGCTGACCAGCGCCAAGCAGGGCATCGGCATCGAGGACGTGCTGGAAGCCGTCGTCAACCATATGCCGCCGCCCAGGGGCGACGAAACAAAGCCGCTCAAGGCGCTGGTGTTCGACGCCAAGTACGACAACTACCGCGGCGCGATCTGCTACGTGCGCGTCATGGAGGGCCGCATTTATCCCGGCATGCGCATGCGCATGATGCAGACCGGGGCCGAATTCGACGTGGTGGAGACCGGCTGCCTGACCCCGGGCTGCGAGCCGATGAGCGAGCTGCTCGCCGGCGAGGTGGGCTATGTGGCGGCCAGCATCAAGGACCTGCGCGACACCCGCGTGGGCGATACCATCACCGACGTGGCGAACCCCGCCGCCGAGGCGCTGCCCGGCTACCGCGAGGTGACGCCCATGGTGTACTGCGGCATTTATCCCGCCGACGGCGCGGATTACGAAAACCTGAAGGACGCCCTGGAAAAGCTGCGCATGAACGACGCGGCGCTCTCCTACGAGCCCGAAACCAGCGTCGCGCTGGGCTACGGCTTCCGCTGCGGCTTTCTGGGCCTTCTGCACATGGAAATCATCCAGATGCGCCTGGAGCGCGAGTTCGACCTCGATCTGGTCACCACCGTGCCCAGCGTCATCTACGAGGTCGTCAAAACCAACGGCGAAACGCTGATGATCGACAACCCCACCAGCCTGCCGCCGGTGACCGAGATCGCCGAAATGAAGGAGCCCTTCGTGCTGGTGACCATCTACACGCCCCAGGATTACGTGGGCACGCTGATGGACCTGTGCCAGGACAAGCGCGGCGTATTCAAGGATATGCAGTACGAGGGCGGCCGCGTGAAGCTGACGTACGATATCCCGCTGAACGAGGTGATCTTCGATTTCTTCGACAGCCTCAAGAGCCGCAGCCGCGGCTATGCCAGCATGGATTACGAGCTGAAGGGCTATATGACCAGCGATCTGGTCAAGCTGGACTTCCTGCTCAACGGCGATATCTGCGACGCGTTCACCATGATCGTGCACCGCGACCGCGCCTACGCACGGGGACGCAGCATCGCCGAAAAGCTCGCCGACGTCATCCCGCGCCAGCAGTTCGACATCCCCATCCAGGCGGCCATCGGCGGCAAGGTGATCGCCCGCGAGACCGTGAAGGCCGTGCGCAAGGACGTGCTGGCGAAGTGCTACGGCGGCGACATCACGCGCAAGAAGAAGCTGCTGGAAAAGCAGAAGGAAGGCAAGAAGCGCATGCGCCAGTTCGGCACGGTGGAGGTGCCCAGCGAAGCTTTCATGAAAGTGCTGAAAATGAACGACGATTAAAGGCCCATGGAAGAAAAGTATTGCGAAAAATTTGAATGGATGCAGAACCGCCTGGAGGAGCTCTCCGAGGCGGTGGCGCAGCCGGAGATCATTTCCGACGTGCCGCGCTGGCAGAAGCTGAGCCGGGAACGCGCGCAGCTGGAGCCCGCGGTTTCGGCATGGCAGGATTATCTGCGCCTGTGCGCGCATCTTTCCGAGGCGCGGGAGCTCTGCGACGATCCCGATATGGGCGATATGGCGAAGGCCGAGGTAAAGGAGCTGACCGAGCGCGAAAAAGAGGAGGCCGAAAAGCTCCGGCTGTTTCTGATCCCGCAGGATCCCAACGACCAGCGCAACGTGATCCTCGAAGTGCGCGCCGGGGCGGGCGGCGAGGAAGCCGGCCTGTTCGCGGCGCTGCTGCTGCGCATGTATATGCGCTACGCCGAGCGCCGGGGATGGCAGGCGAGCGTCACCAGCATGAGCGACACCGAGCTGGGCGGCGTCAAGGAGGCCGTGGTCACGATCCAGGGCCGCGGAGCCTTCAGCCGCCTCAAGTTTGAAAGCGGCGTGCACCGCATCCAGCGCGTGCCGGTCACCGAGGCGGGCGGGCGCATCCACACCAGCACAGCCACCGTGGCCGTGCTGCCCGAGGCCGAGGATGTGGAGGTGGAGATCAGGCAGGAGGATATCCGCATCGACACCTACCGCGCCAGCGGCCACGGCGGGCAGTACATCAACCGCACGGACAGCGCCGTGCGCATCACGCATATGCCCAGCGGCCTGGTGGTCACCTGCCAGGACGAAAAGAGCCAGCTGAAAAACAAGGAAAAGGCCATGAAGGTGCTGGCAAGCCGGCTGTACGATCTGTACCGCACGCAGGCCGACAGCGCCTATGCCGAAAACCGCCGCGCGCAGGTGGGCACCGGCGAGCGCAACGAGCGCATCCGCACCTATAATTTTCCCCAGGGCCGCGTGACCGACCATCGCGTGGGGCTGACGCTGTACAAAATCGACGCCGTCGTGGACGGCGATCTGGACGAGATCATCGACGCGCTGACTGTGGAGGACCAGGCCGAAAAGCTCAAGGCGCTGGAATAACCAAATGATCGAAGCGGTGAACGAAACCAACATAGAAACCGCCGCGCGGATCCACGCGGAAAGCTGGCGGGAGTCGCACCGCGCGTTCTGCGCGGAGGACTTCGTGCGCGCGCATACGGCCGAGAGGCAGAAGCGCTACCTGCTGGACAAAATGCGGAGCGGGACCGAAGTTTTCCTGCTTACCGACGGCGCGCCCGTGGGCATCGTTTCGCTGACCGGCAGCCTGATCGAGGATCTGTACGTGCTTCCGCGGCATCAGAACCGGGGCTACGGGACGCGGCTGCTGGAATACGCCGTGCGGCGCTGCCCCGGAACGCCGACCCTGTGGATCCTGGACAACAACGACGGCGCGCGCCGGCTGTACGAGCGGCGCGGCTTCCGGCGCACGGGCAGATGGAATCAGCTGTCGGAAACGCTCCGCGAGGTCGAATACAGTTTGGAAACGGGAGAAATGACATGATCGTTATCGTAGCCGAAAAGCCCAGCGTGGGCCGCGACATCGCTCGGGTGCTTGGCTGTAAGCAAAACGGCGAGGGCTTCATCGCGGGCGAGCGCTATACCGTCACCTGGGCCGTGGGGCATCTGGTCACGCTGTGCGAGCCCGACGAGATCGACGAAAAATACAAGAAATGGCGCATGGACGATCTGCCCATCCTGCCGGAGGTCATCCCCACCAAGGTGATCGGCAAGACCAAAAAGCAGTTTACGGTGATCAAAAAGCTGATCAACGACAAGGACACCGAGCGCGTGATCTGCGCCACCGACGCCGGGCGCGAGGGCGAACTGATCTTCCATTATATTTACGGGCAGGCCAAATGCGCAAAACCCGTCGACCGGCTCTGGATCTCCTCCATGACCGACGAGGCCATCCGGGAGGGCTTCGAGCAGATCCGGCCCGACAGCGAGTACGAGGGCCTGCGCAAAAGCGCCGTATGCCGCAGCGAGGCCGACTGGCTGGTGGGCATGAACGCGAGCCGCGCCTTTACGCTGCGCTATAACGCGCTCCTGTCCGTCGGCCGCGTGCAGACGCCCACGCTCAACATTCTGGTCAAGCGCCGCAGGGAAATAGAGGATTTCAAGCCCGTCGAATACTATACCGTCACGGCGGACTTCGGCGATTACAGCGGCCAGTGGTTCGACGAAAAGGCCGAAGAGGAAAAGACCGCCGCGCGCATTCCCGTAAAGGAAAAAGCCGACGGGATCGCGGCGAAGGTGAAGGGAAAGCCCGCGAAGGTGCGCAGCGCGACCAGCGAGGAAAAAAAGGAGCTGCCGCCCCAGCTGTACGACCTGACCAGCCTGCAAAGGGACGCCAACCGCACGCTGGGCTTTACGGCCGACAAAACGCTGAAAATCGCGCAGGCGCTGTACGAAAAATGGAAGCTGCTCACCTATCCGCGCACCGACAGCCGCTACCTGCCCATGGACATGATCCCCAAGCTGTACCAGACGCTGAAGGCGCTGCCCGAGCCCTACCGCAGCCTCGAGGAAGGGATGGAGCGCAAGGAGGACGGCAAGCTGTACATCAGCAAGCGCGTTTTCGACAACGCCAAGGTATCCGATCACCACGCGCTCCTGCCCACGCCCAAGACCGCGGCGCTGGATAAGCTGCCGCCCGACGAGCGGAGCCTCTACGACATGGTCGTGCGGCGGATGCTGGCGGCCTTTTATCCCGCGCACGTATACGACGCTTTGAAGGTGATCACCGACTGCGAGGGCGAGGCTTTCCGCTCGGCCGGGCGCAGCGTGAAGGTGATCGGCTGGAAGGCGCTGTATCAGCAGGAGCAGCCCGTCAAAAAGGCCAAGGGCAAAAAGAACGCCGACGAGGAAGAGGAGACGGCCGCGCTGCCGCCGCTCGCCGCCGGGGACGAACGCGCCGTGAAGAAGGCCGACGTGCAGCAAAGCGCCACCAAGCCGCCCGCGCCGCATACCGACGCCAGCCTGCTCAGCGCCATGGAGCACGCCGGAAGGGAGATCGAGGACGAGGCCCTGCGCGAATCCATGAAGGGCGCGGGGCTGGGCACCCCGGCCACCCGCGCGGCGATCATCGAGCGGCTGCTGCAGGTGGGCTACGCCCAGCGCCGGGGACGCGCGATCAGCGCCACCGACAAGGGCGTGCAGCTGATCGACGTCGCGCCCGAGGAGATCGCCTCCCCCGAAATGACCGGAAAATGGGAGCTGGCGCTGGACGAGATCGCCCGGAACGGCCGGGACACCGAGCGATTCATGCAGGGCATTCGCCGCATGAGCGCTTTCCTCGTGGAGTTTGCCCGGGACAGCGCGCCGAAGGTCGATTTTCCCGAGGAGATGCGCCGGGGCAGGGGCGGAGCGAAACGCGCCTCCGCCGTCAAACCCATCGAGGGCGCGGTCTGCCCGCTGTGCGGAAAGCCCGTGCAGGAAAACGCCAAGGCCATCGGCTGCTCCGACTGGAAAAACGGCTGCCGGTTCACCCTCTGGAAGGACGCCCTCGCGCGTTCCGGCGGACCGCAGCTGAACGCTCGCATCGCGCAGCTGCTGCTCAAGGACGGAACGGTCAAGGGCAGCACGGGCGTCATCGCGCTGAGCGACGGTTTTCTGACCTTTACTCCGGCAAACGCCGACGCGCCCTCCGCCCGGGTGGGCATCGTGTACGAAAAGAAATGACGGGGCTTTTTCGCCCCGTCATTCTGTTTATTCGGCGTCTGCCGTCCGGCAGGAGACGAGGGCGGCGCCCTCGTCGCTGCGTTTGTTTTTTATATTATACTATTCTCAATCTAAAACAACGTAGCGCTGCTACGCCTCCCTCCATTCAGCTTAGCCAGGGCGAAAAATCCATCCCAAATCTGATAATCTTTTATACTGAGAATAGTATTACTCCCCCGGCGTCTCCTCCGGCGTTTCGGCGGGGGCGTCGTCGTCCTCGGCTTCCTTATCGGTTCGCGCGACGCCGACGATGTGCGCGTTTTCGCCCACGCGCATCAGGCGCACGCCCTGGGAGACGCGGCCGCAGACGCGGATGGAATCGACGGCCGTGCGGATCACGGTGCCTTCGTCGGTGATCAGGAAGATATCCTCGTCGTCGCGCACCATGAGCTGCGCGGCGAGCAGGCCGGTCTTTTCGGTCAGGTTCATGGCGGTCACGCCCTGGCCGCCGCGGTTGGTTTCGCGGTACTCGTCGGGCGGCGTGCGCTTGCCGTAGCCGTTCTCGGTGATGCTGAGCACCTTTTCATCCTCGCGCAGGGCGCACATGCTGATCACGCGGTCGCCGTTCAGCAGGCGCATGCTGCGCACGCCGCGGCTTGCGCGGCCCATGCTGCGCACCTTGTTTTCGTCGAAGCGGATCGCCTTGCCGCCGCGCGTCGCCATCAGCAGCACGCTCTGGCCGTCGGTGAGCTCGACGTCCACCAGGTCGTCGTCTTCGTTGAGGATAATGGCGATCAGGCCGCTCTTGCGCAGGTTGGCGAACTCGTCCAGCGGCGTTTTCTTGATCAGGCCGCCCTTTGTCGCCATCGTCAGGTATTTGCCCTCGGTCTCGCTGGGCATGGGGATCATGGCGGTCACCTTTTCGCCGCTCTGCAATTGCAGCAGGTTCACGATGGCCGTTCCGCGGGCCGTGCGTCCGGCCTCGGGGATCTCGTAGCACTTCATCATATAGCAGCGGCCGCGGCTGGTGAAGAACATGATGGGCACGTGCGTGTTGACCACGCGGATCTGCTCGGCGTAATCCTCGTCGCGCAGGTTCTGGCCCACGACGCCCTTGCCGCCGCGCCCCTGGGCGCGGTACGTGCTGCGCGGCAGGCGCTTGATATAGCCGAAGTGCGTCAGGGTGACCACCATGTCGTCCACGGGGATCAGGTCTTCCACGTCGATCTCGCCGTCCAGCACGCCGATCTCGGTGCGGCGCTCGTCGCCGAACTTGTCGCGGATCGCGCCCAGCTCGTCCTTGATCACGGAGAGCAGCAGCTTTTCGTCGGCCAGTATGGCCTGCAGATTGGCGATCGTCTTTTCCAGCTCCTGATACTCGGCCAGCAGCTTGTCGGCCTCCAGGTTGGTCAGGCGCGCGAGGCGCATATCAAGGATGGCCTGGGCCTGCTTGTCGCTGAACTCGAAGCGGTCCATCAGCTGCTGCTTTGCGGCGGGCGTATCCTTGCTGTGGCGGATGATATGGACGATCTCGTCGATATTGTCCATGGCCTTGAGCAGGCCTTCCAAAATGTGCGCGCGGGCCAGGCTCTTGTCCAGGTCGTACTTCGTGCGGCGGGTGACCACGTCCTTCTGGTGCTCGATGTACCAGTACAGCATGTCGTGCAGGCTCAGGATCTTGGGCTCGCCGTGCACCAGGGCCAGCATGATCACGCCGAAGGTGTCCTGCAATTGCGTGTGCTTGTACAGGTAGTTGAGCACGACCTGCGGCTGCACGTCGCGCTTGAGGTCGATCACGATGCGCATGCCGTGGCGGTCGCTCTCGTCGCGGATATCGCTGATGCCCTCGATCTGCTTTTCGTGCACGAGCTCGGCGATCTTCTCGACCAGCTTGGCCTTGTTTACGCCGTAGGGGATCTCGGAGATCACGATGCGGTCGCGGCCGTTCTCCAGCGTTTCGATCTCGGTCCTTGCGCGCACGATGATGCGCCCGCGGCCGGTATGGTACGCCTCGCGGATGCCGGTGCGCCCCAGGATGATGCCGCCGGTGGGGAAGTCCGGGCCCTTGATGTGCTCCATCAGGTCGTCCAGCGAAGCGTTCGGATTCTCCATCAGGCAGATCGCGCCGTTTATCACCTCGGTCAGGTTATGCGGCGGGATATTGGTCGCCATGCCCACGGCGATGCCGGTCGCGCCGTTGACCAGCAGGTTCGGGAAGCGCGCGGGCAGCACGGTGGGCTGCATCAGCGTTTCGTCGAAGTTGGGCATGAAATCGACGGTGTCCTTGTCGATCTCGCCGATCAGGTGCTGGGTGATTTTCGCCATGCGCGCCTCGGTATAACGCATGGCGGCCGCGCCATCGCCGTCGACGGAGCCGAAGTTGCCCTGGCCCTCCACCAGCATGTAGCGCATGTTGAAATCCTGGGCCAGACGCACCATGGCGTCGTACACGCTGCTGTCGCCGTGGGGATGGAACTTGCCCAGCACGTCGCCCACGATGCGCGCGCTCTTGCGGAAGGGTTTGTCGGGCGTCATGCCCAGCTCGTTCATATCATAGAGAATGCGCCGGTGCACGGGCTTCAAGCCGTCGCGCACGTCGGGCAGCGCGCGGTTGATGATTACCGCCATCGAATAGGAAATGAAGCTTTTCTGCATTTCCTCTTCCAGCTTGATGGGAATCAGGCGATCCTGAATATCGCTCATGGAATCTCCCCTTTAATCGTCTTTTTGCGTTTATTACAGGTCCAGGTTGGTGACCATGTTGTAGTTCTGCTCGATAAACTGCCGCCTGGGCTCCACGGCGTCGCCCATCAGCAGGCTGATGTATTCGTCGGCGGCCATGGCGTCCTCCACCGACACGCGCATCATGGTGCGGGTCTCGGGGTTCATGGTGGTGGTCCAGAGCTGCTCGCTGCTCATTTCGCCCAGACCCTTGTAGCGCTGGATCTCGGGCTTGGGATCGCGGCCGATCTTATCCAGCAGCGTCTGCAGCTCGCTGTCGTCGTATACGTAATGCTCAAACTTGCCCTTCGTGACCTTGTACAGCGGCGGCATGGCGATGTACACGTAGCCGTTTTCGATCAGCGGCCGCATGTAGCGGTAGAAGAAGGTGAGCATCAGGATGCGGATATGCGCGCCGTCCACGTCGGCGTCGGTCATGCACACGATGCGGTGGTAGCGCAGCTTTTCGGCGTTGAAATCCTCGCCGATGCCGCAGCCGAAGGCTGTGATCATGTTTTTGATTTCCTGATTGAGCAGGATCTTGTCCAGGCGCGTCTTTTCCACGTTCAGGATCTTGCCGCGCAGGGGCAGTATGGCCTGGTAATGGCGGTCGCGGCCGGTCTTGGCGCTGCCGCCGGCGCTGTCGCCCTCGACGATGAAGATCTCGCATTTCGCGGGATCGCGCTCGGAGCAGTCGGCCAGCTTGCCGGGAAGGGACGCGCTTTCCAGCACGGTCTTGCGGCGGGTCAGGTCGCGGGCCTTGCGCGCGGCCTCGCGGGCGCGGGCGGCGTTCAGGCAGCGGTCCAGAATCTGCTTTGCGACGGCGGGGTTCTCCTCCAGGTAGGTGGAAAGGCCGTCGGCCACCATGCTGTCCACGATGGGCCGCACTTCGCTGTTGCCCAATTTCGATTTGGTCTGGCCTTCAAACTGCGGCTCGTGCATCTTGACCGACACGATGGCCGTCAGGCTTTCGCGCACGTCCTCGCCCTTCAGGTTGGCGTCGCTGTCCTTGAGGATCGGCGGGCGCGCCTTGTTGCGGCCGTAATCGTTGATCACGCGGGTCAGCGCGCTCTGAAAACCCATCAGGTGCGTGCCGCCCTCGGGGGTGTGGATGTTGTTGGCGAAGGCGTAGATGTTTTCGGAGTAGCTGTCGTTGTACTGCATGGCGACCTCGACCGAAACGTCGTTGCGGACGCCCTCGATGTAAATGGGCTCGGGGAAAAGCACCTCGCGGCTCTTGTTCAGGTATTTCACGAACTCGCGGATGCCGCCCTCGTAGTGGAACACGCGTTCCTGCTCGCGCCCCGGCCGCTCGTCGCGCAGCACGATCCGGATGCCCTTGTTCAGGAAGGCCATTTCGCGCATGCGCGTTTTGAGGATGTCGTAATTGAACTCGATATCGGGATCGAATACGCCGCCCGGGTTCTCCTCGCTGCGGATATCGGGCCAGAACTGCACCGTGGTGCCGGTGCGCGCGCCGGCCTCGCCGATGATCTTGAGATCGTAGTCGATCTTGCCGATGCTGTATTCCTGGCGGTAAATTTTGCCGCCCTGGTACACGGTGACCATCATATGGCGGCTCAGCGCGTTGACGACCGACGCGCCCACGCCGTGCAGGCCGCCGGACACCTTGTAGCCCTCGCCGCCGAACTTGCCGCCCGCGTGCAGCACGGTCAGGCAGACCTCCACGGCGGGACGGCCCATTTTGGGATGGATGCCCACCGGGAAGCCGCGGCCGTTGTCCTGCACCTCCACCGAGCCGTCGGCCTTGACGGTGATCACGATATCGGTGCAGTAGCCTGCCAGGGCCTCGTCGATGGAGTTGTCCACGATCTCGTATACGCAGTGATGCAGCCCCCGGTAATCGGTGGAGCCGATATACATGCCGGGGCGGCGGCGCACGGCCTCCAGACCCTCCAGCACCTGAATATCATCCGCGCCGTAATGCGTGCTCTCGACGGTCGCGGCGGGATTGACGTTTTGTTCTTCCGTCATGGAAAAGCCTCCGTTGGACTGATTTGACGGCGCTGATCCGAACAATGCACCATCTTAAACATTATATCACAAAACGCGGTTTTGCACAAGCTTTTTCCTTATTATATGGCGTAAATTGCCCGCAGAAACCGCGCAAACAGATGTTCGCGTTATTTTTGCGGCGATACTTGTACCGGGATCAGGTTTATGATATAATGTTCCCAAAGTCTGTGATGCCGGAGGCGACCGCATGAAGATCGGCGTTATATCGCTGGGCTGCGTCAAAAACCGCGTGGATACCGAACAGATGCTGTCGATGCTGACGGACGCGGGGCACGAGTTTACCCCCGATCCCGCCGAGGCGGAGATCATCATCGTCAACACCTGCGGCTTTATCGACCCGGCCAAGGAAGAGAGCATCCAGACCATTCTGGAGATGTCGGAATACAAAAAAACGGGCAGGTGCCGCAAGCTCATCGTGACGGGCTGCCTGGCCCAGCGCTACGGCGACGCCCTGCTTTCCGATATGCCCGAGATCGACGCCCTGCTGGGCGTGAGCCAGTACGACAGGATCGCCGAGGCCGTGGCGCTCGCCGCCGCCGGGCAGCGGCCCGATTACCGCGAGCGCAAAAGCGCCATGCTGGAGTGCGGACGCGTGCTGACCACCCCCGCCTATTCGGCCTACGTGCGCATCGGCGAGGGCTGCGACAACCGCTGCGCGTACTGCGCGATCCCGCTGATCCGCGGCGGCTACCGCAGCCGGGACGAGGGCGCGATCCTGGAGGAAGCCCGCCGTCTCGCGGCGAACGGCGCGAAGGAGCTGATCCTGATCTCGCAGGACACCACGCGCTACGGCCGGGACAACGGCAAAAGCCTTGCCGGGCTGATCGGCCGGGTTTCCGCCCTGCCCGGGGTGGAATGGCTGCGGGCGCTGTACATGTATCCCGACGAAACGTCCGTCGCGCTGCTGGAGGAAATGGCGAAGCGCGAAAACGTGTGCAGGTATCTGGACCTGCCGCTGCAGCACGCGAGCGACAGACTGCTCCGGGCTATGAACCGCCGGGGCACGATCGCGCAGGCCGAGGCGCTGCTTGCCCGCGCGCGGGAAATGGGCTTTACGCTGCGCACAACCTTTATCGTTGGCTTCCCCGGGGAGACCGAGGAGGATTTCAGCGAGCTGATGGATTTTACCCGCC
The DNA here is from genome assembly GCA_902761825.1 of uncultured Eubacteriales bacterium. GTDB lineage: Bacteria > Bacillota > Clostridia > Christensenellales > Aristaeellaceae > SFMI01. The sequence continues at coordinate 2,920 of CACWLY010000068.1, read as the reverse complement.
GCATGCGCTTCGACCGCATGGGCGCTTTCGCCTATTCGGCCGAGGAGGATACCCCGGGCGCGTCGATGCCCGATCAGGTGCCCGAGGAGATCAAGCAGGAGCGCCTGGACCGCCTGATGGCCCTGCAGGCCGGGATCAGCCGGGAGCTGAACGAAAAGCGCGTGGGCTCCGCCTGCCGCGTGCTGGTCACGGGGTTCGAGGACGGCTTCTATACCGGCCGCAGCGCCATGGAAGCGCCCGACAGCGACGGCATGATTTACTTTACCGCCGGGCGCGAGCTGACGCCGGGCGAATTCGTCAGCGTGCGCGTCGCGCGCGCCGATACATACGACCTGTACGGGATCATGGAGGGTGAACCGTGAACACGCCAAACAAACTGACCGTTCTGCGTATCCTGCTGGTACCGGTGTGCCTGCTTCTGGCCGGGTACGGCTACCGCCTGCCCGCCGCCGCGGTGTTCGCGCTGGCCTGCCTGACCGATACGCTGGACGGCTACCTGGCCCGTAAAAACAAGCTGATCACCAATTTCGGCAAGTTTGCCGACCCTATCGCCGATAAGATCCTCGTGCTTTCGATGATGATCGTGCTGTGCCGCGAACAGCTGCTGCCGGTGTGGCTGCCGGTGATCCTGCTGTTCCGCGAGCTGCTGGTGGACGGGCTGCGCATGGTGGCCGCCGAGCAGCGCCGCGTGGTGGCGGCGGGCTGGAGCGGCAAGATCAAGACCGCCTGCCAGATGGGCCTGATCGTGTATGTGCTCGTGTTCGGGGAGAGCACGCTGACGCTGGCGGCCAGCGTCGTCGTCGCCGCGCTCACGCTGTACAGCGGCATCGAATATTTCTGGAAGCTGCGCGATCTGTTCAAAAAGGACCTGGGCATATGACGGCTAAGGCGATCATTGCCGCGCTGACGCGGCGCGGCGAAACGCTCGGCTGCGCCGAAAGCCTGACCGGCGGGCTGCTGTGCGACGCCGTCGTGCGCGTGCCGGGCGCGAGCAGGGCGTTCATGGGCGGCGTTGTGGCTTACGACGAGGGGCGCAAGGTCAGCCTGCTGGGCGTGAAGCCCGAAACGCTGGCGGAGTACGGCGCCGTAAGCGCGCAGACCGCCATGGAAATGGCCGCGGGCGCGAGGGAGCGCTTGCAGGTGACCTACGCGCTTGCCACCACCGGCTACGCCGGGCCCGACGGCGAGGACGTGGGGCTGGCGTACGTCGCGCTGGCGGGCCCCGCGGGCGTGACCGCGAAGGAATGCCGCTTCGGCGGCAGCCGTTCGAATATCAGAAAACAGGCCGCGCGGGCGGCTTTGAATTTATTGGATCTCGAGTAAGGAGTACGTTTTTTATGGCAAAGAAAGCAGCAGAAGACAAGGCCGCGAAGGCGCTGGACGACCGCGCGCGCGCGCTGGAAACCACCCTGGCGTCCCTGGAAAAGCAGTTTGGCAAGGGCACCGTGATGAAGCTGGGCGAGCAGTCGCACATGAAGGTGGAGGTCATCCCCACCGGCTGCCTGGAGCTTGATTTGGCGCTGGGCGTCGGCGGCATCCCCAAGGGCCGCATCATCGAGGTGTTCGGCCCCGAATCCAGCGGCAAAACCACCGTGGCCCTGCACGTCGTGGCCGAGTGCCAGAAACGCGGCGGCATCGCGGCGTTCATCGACGCCGAGCACGCGCTCGATCCCGATTACGCGCAGAAGCTGGGCGTGGATATCGGCGAACTGTACGTCAGCCAGCCCAGCACCGGCGAGGACGCGCTGGAAATCTGCGAAGCGCTCGTGCGCTCGGGCGCGGTGGACATCGTGGTGGTGGACTCCGTGGCCGCGCTCGTTCCGCGCGCCGAGATCGACGGCGAAATGGGCGACAGCTTCGTGGGCCTGCAGGCGCGGCTCATGAGCCAGGCGCTGCGCAAGCTCGCAGGCGTGGTCAACAAGACCAACGCCATCGTGATCTTTATCAACCAGCTGCGCGAAAAGGTGGGCGTCATGTACGGCAATCCCGAGGTCACCACCGGCGGCCGCGCGCTCAAGTTTTACAGCTCCGTGCGCCTGGACGTGCGCCGCGGCGAGCAGCTCAAGAACGGCCCCACCGTGATCGGCAACCGCACAAAGATCAAGGTGGTCAAAAATAAGGTGGCCCCGCCCTTCCGCACCGCCGAGTTTGACCTGCTCTACGGCGAGGGCATCAGCAAGGAAGGCACGATCCTGGATATGGCCGTCGAGCGCGATCTCATCCATAAGAGCGGCGCGTGGTTCAGCTATAAGGACGAGCGCATCGCCCAGGGCCGCGAGAACGCCCGCCAGTATATCAAGGATCATCCCGATTTCCGCGAGGAGCTGGAGGCCGCCATCCGCGCCACCTTCCAGCCCGTCGAAACGCCCGCCGAGGACCCCGACGCCGACCTGCCCGAAATGCCCGACAGCGAGTTCGACGATCTGGAGTGACGGCGCTGGACAAAAAAACGTTAGGGGCCTTCCGGCCCGTTTCTCGCTGTTCGCTTGCGCTGGCCGAAGGCCAGGATTAATACTATTCTCAATCTAAAATCTTATCATCTTTGGGTGTCTTTTCCGCCTTGGCGTTGCTTCCGGTCAACGTAGCGCTGCTACGCCTCCCTCCATTCAGCTTAGCCAGGGCGAAAAATCCATCCCAAATCTGATAATCTTTTATACTGAGAATAGTATAACGGCCCAAGGGAAGATTTTCCGGGAGCTCGAAACCCCTGGACCCCGGCTGCGGCGCAACTTGTCGAAAAAGCAACTTGCCGCTGTCAGTTGGATAGCGTGAGCCACCGCTCCCGGGCAGGCCAGCTTCGCTGGCCGACTGTGCGCGAAACAGCGTCGAGCGAAGCGAGACTGAGGGCAGGCAATCCGGAAGATTGCCGCCCGAAACCCGCGCTTGCCGCAGGCAGTAGCGCGGGGCGTCAGCGCACAGG
>CACWLY010000067.1 GCA_902761825.1 uncultured Eubacteriales bacterium | reverse complement strand
CCGCCCGGCCTTCGCTAAAAACAGTCCACCGGACTGTTTTCCGGGCGCTTCGGCCCCTGCGGATTACAATCGAAGGGCTGCGGCCCTTCGATGCATCCCAGGGGGATTTTGTCGACAGTCTGAGCCAGCTCTTCCCGGGAGCCGGCTTTTTCAATGATCTTTTTCAGCGCGGCGATCTGTATATCGCGTAAGACCGTTCACAGCTTCAGCACGTAGTCGTCGCCGTCTTTCCGGTATCCTATTTTCGTCATGTACTCCACATGCCTGGGGGCGTTTTTCCTGAACACGAAGGTCCGGCAGCCCTTCTCTTTCAGCTGCGCGTGCAGGAAGCGACCGACGGAGGTATCCCGGTATGCCGGCGCAGCATAGTCCAGCAGGATCTCCGTTTCATCCGGCGCGCTTCCCCGTTTTCCGATGAAAACGCTGGCCGGATTGTTATCGCAGCACGCGAGAAAAACCATATCCGCCTGCAGCCCCTGCGCAGAGAAATCGGGGAACCAGGTACGGATATCCTTCAGGTTCTTTTCGATAAAATAGGAAACATAGCCGTCCCCGATATCCGTTTCGATCAGATCATACTGTTTCTGATTCCGGAACAGGCGGAAAAGCTGAAAAGCATTGATCCCGATCAGGCAGAAATTCATCAGCGCCGTCGGATAGGAGCCGATCACCAGGGCATAAGCCGTAAAAATGACGCATCCAACGGTATTGACCACGCGCAGCTTCACGATGGACGTCATCAGCATGGAAAACACCACCAGCGCGGAACCGAGATAGCCGATCAATTCAATAACCATATCACATGATTCTCCTTTTCCGGGTATTTTTTCGATGTTTCATGCCTTTTGCGCGGACCGTTTCTCAATAGACCGTGTGCTCCGTTTCCATGTACAGGGCGAAGAGCTCCAGGCACGCGTCCCGATCCACGCAGACCAGATAATCGCCCAATTGCTCCCTGTCCCCCATCAGGGAATCCAGGGCTTCGTCCCGGAAGCCGATCAGGGCGTTGTCCTCGATAGTGCAGCCGTAATATACCCTGTCGATATTCGCCCACAGGCACGCGAACAGACACATGGGACACGGCTCTCCGGTGGTATAAAGCTCGCACCTCGTCAGGTCGTAGACGTCCAGCTTCGCGCAGGCGTCCCGTATGGCGGATACCTCGCCGTGGCAGGTGGGATCATTGTTGACCAGCACCATGTTATGCCCCCGGCCGACAATCTTTCCGTCCCGCACGATCACCGCGCCGAAGGGGCCGCCGTGGCGCAGCGTGATGCCCGCGACGGCCTCTTCAATGGCAGATCGCATATAGACGTTTTCCGCCTCGATGAACAGGCCGACCGTATCGGGAGCGGGCTCGGCCAGGCACGCGCAAAAGCTGAACATCGCCAGGATCAGAACAGCCAATAGCTTTTTCAAGTTTGTCTCCTCCTCTGCAGGATGATTTCAGCGGCTTATCATCTGCTGATTTTACACTCAGCCGAACCCCGCCGTCAGATAGACCATCACGCCGAAGCAGAGGATCCCGAACCAGACGGCCAGGCTGATCGGCGGGACAAAGAGAACGAGCAGGATATTCTTCAGCAGCTCGCGGATATCCTTCGGGCTCTTCTTTTTGCCGCTGTTTCTGACGCGCTTTTTTCTTCCCTTTGCGTCGCGGCAATAGACCCACGGATTGTCATGCAGCTCCACCATCCCGAATTTCAGCAGATAGATCGGGACGACGGGAACAAAAATGCAGAACCAGACGGCGGAACCGCCCAGGTTGATCCTGGATACCTGAAACCCGTTGAAAAAGAGCGCCAGAATGACCGGAAGGAACAATACCGCGGCGCACAGGCCGATCATTTTCAGTATCCTGACCGGCGTTGTAAAGCGAAGCTCGACCGGCGTTATCGTGCCGTCGACCCGGCTGAAAAACACAGGCTTGAACGCCTGCCTTTCCAGCAGCCTTTCATTGCGCACAAGGCCGCCCCTTTCCCGACGGAACGTTTTCTCTCCGGACGTGTAGACCGCTCTCCCCTTTTCCACGGAAAACCTGTTTTTGACCGTGTCGCTGAAAAGGCAAAGCGTGACCGTCAGGAAAAAGAAAGCCGTCAGGCCGGTTATATACAGCGCCGCGGGAAGCTCCATGCCAAACAGGCGGAAAGCCGCGAACAGCACGCCGGAGAAGGCGACGGTCGCGGCAATGGCCTTCAGCCACCACGGAAGAAAATAATAATGCGATTCCTTTTCCGCGCGAACGCTCACTTTGCCGGTCTGTCCGTTTACCGCGGCCATCAGCTTTCCTTCGGCGATATAATAGACCGGCAGCAGGACCGGAAGCCTTACGGCGTCGCCGGCATCCGCGCGGATATTGACCGCTTTCGTCTCCAGCGTTTTCCCGACCGCGGGCGTATAGACCGCCTCCGCTTCCCGGGCTATCCGTTCCCGCAGCGCTTCATCCCCGATATCGGAGATCCTGACGCGGTGACCGGCGATATAAGCAAGGTCGAAAGGCTCCATGCCGTCGGTATCGAACGGCTCCATGCCGTCCAAAAGCAGATTGTCCAATTGCCCGGAGCGGTTCACGAACGCGCCGTCCAGGAAGCCTTCGCAGTGATAGACGCTGTTTCCGTCCATTCTGGACGCGTCCATATGCACCGGCCCGCGGATCATTTCATACGGGAGATAAAACCCTTTCAGCTCCGGGACCAGCGATTTCAGCTTGCGGGCTTCCGGCTTCGCTCCGTTTTCGCGGCACCAGCGCAGAAGGCATTCCGCCGCTTCTTCCCGCGTAACGGCAAAGGGAATCACGCTCTCCGGCAGGCCCTCCGTATTCAGATATTCCTTCCGCACCAGGCTGCGGCCGCAGAACGCGCAGTTTGCCAGGGCTTCGTCTTTTTCAAACACGACCTCGGCGCCGCAGCCTTCGCACGTCGCCGTGAAAAGCCGAAAACGCGATACGGACCGTTTGAGCCGTTCCGACTGCATCCTGCGGAAGCTCTGCTTCTGCGCTATCGCCTCGCCGATCCCGGTCTTCCCGCCGCAGTGGCCGCAAAGGTAGGTCTGCCGCACGATATCGAAGCGCGCGGGAGCGCCGCACTGCCGGCAATGAATATCCGCGATCCTTTCCGTTCCGGTCACCCGCTCCGCCTCCCCGTCTCAAAAAACGCCGCCCGCTTCCCCACGCGCCGTACTTACCGACAGTATACCATAACTGCGCCGTTTTGACCAATACGATGTTGTTCTTTCCCTGCGTTCCTTGCGGTTTGTATTTACCTTTCCGTACGTTCTATGCTATAATACGGTATCCGAACAAGCACGATCAAGGAGCCGTTATGAAGGTTGTAATCATCGACGCGCAGGGAGGCGGCGTGGGCCGCCTGCTGACCGAACAGCTGAAAAAAGCGATCCCCGGGCAGCCGCTGATCGCCCTGGGAACCAACGCCCTCGCCACAGCCGCCATGCTGAAGGCCGGGGCCGATCAGGGCGCTACCGGAGAAAACGCCATCCGCGTGACCGCGGCGGACGCCGATCTGATTCTCGCGCCCATCGGCATGCTGCTGTGCGACGGAATCCTGGGCGAAGTGACCCAGGTCATGGCCGCGGCGATCGGGCGGTCGAAGGCGCACAAGATCCTGGTGCCCAACGGCCGCTGCGGCGTTACCGTGGCCGGCGCCGCGCCGCTGCCCATGGCCGAATACATCAGCCTGGCGGTCCGCTCCGCCGCGGAATATATTCAGCGGGAGAGCAAGGCGACCTGACCGGACGGCGCGGACGCAATGTTTTTTCTGTGCCTTCCCGTTTACATGAAGCCGCCTGATGTGATATGCTACATTTCGTTGTTTTTCCGAAAGAAGGAGTGGGAGCATGCGCGAATTCTATCAGAGCCCGCTGTGCGGACGCTACGCCGACGACGATATGAAACGGCTGTTTTCCGACCAGCGCAAGTTTTCCACCTGGCGCAGGCTGTGGCTGATCCTGGCGGAGAGCGAAAAAGAGCTTGGCGTCGGCATCACGGAGGAGCAGCTGGACGAGATGCGCGCCCACCTGGACGATATCGATTTCGACGCGGCGGCGGCCTATGAGCACAAGGTCCGCCACGACGTGATGGCGCATGTGCTCGCCTTCGGCGACTGCTGCCCCGCCGCCCGGCCCATCATCCATCTGGGGGCCACCAGCTGCTATGTGGGCGATAACACCGATATCCTGAACCTGCGGGACGGGCTGCTGCTGATCCGCCGTCTGCTGCTGAGCGCCATGCAGGCGCTCGGCGATTTTGCCGCCGCTCACGCCGGCATGCCGACCCTGGCCTATACGCATTTTCAGGCCGCCCAGCCCACTACCGTGGGAAAGCGCGCCTGCCTGTGGCTGAACGACCTGGCGATGGACCTGGAGCAGGTTGATTTTCAGCTGAAAAGCCTGAAGCTGCTGGGCTGCAAGGGCGCGACCGGCACGGGAGCGAGCTTCCTTGCGCTCTTTGACGGCGACGCCGAAAAGGTGGAACGGCTGGAGGCGGTCATCGCGAAAAAGCTGGGCTTTAACGCCTGCCAGCCCGTCAGCGGGCAGACCTATACGCGCAAGGTCGATTTCGCCGTGCTGCAGACCCTGTGCGGCATCGCCCAGAGCGCGAGCAAATTCGCCACCGACGTCCGCCTTCTGTGCCACTTAAAGGAAGTGGACGAGCCCTTTGAAAGCGGTCAGATCGGCTCGTCGGCCATGGCCTACAAGCGCAATCCCATGCGCTGCGAGCGCATCTGCTCCCTGAGCCGGTACGTGATCTGCGATTTGCAGAACGCCGCCGTCACCAGCGCCACCCAATGGCTGGAGCGCACGCTGGACGACAGCGCCAACCGCCGCCTTGCCATTCCAGAAGCCTTCCTGGCCGCGGACGCCGTGCTGAACCTGATGATCAACGTGGCCCGCGGCATGCGCGTATACCCCGCCGTATGCGAAAAGCACCTGCGCGAAGAGCTGCCCTTCATGGCGACCGAAAACATCCTGATGTACTGCGTAGGGCGCAAGGGCGGCGACCGGCAGACGCTGCACGAGCGCATCCGCCGTCACAGCGTGGCGGCAGCCGAGCAGGTGAAGCTGTACGGGCGTGAAAACGATCTGCTGGAGCGGATCCGGCAGGACGAAGCCTTCGGGCTGACCGCGGAAGAACTGAGCGCGCTGCTTGATCCCGCCGCCTTTACGGGCCTTGCGCAAAGGCAGTGCGAGCAATATATTAGCCAGACCATTCAGCCGATACTGGACGCCAACCGGGATTGCCTGGGAGCCGAAGCCAGGATCGACGTATAAACGCAGGAGGAAAATATGCTTACAGCCATTGTAGGAACCAACTGGGGCGACGAGGGCAAGGGCCGCATGGTGGACCTGCTGAGCGCCGATTACGACATCGTCGTTCGCTATCAGGGCGGCAATAACGCCGGGCATACCGTGATCAACGACAAGGGTAAATTCGTGCTGAACCTGCTGCCCTCCGGTATCCTGCGCGAAAAAACGGCCAATATCCTGGGGCCGGGCATCGTCATCGATCTGGAGCATCTGAACAACGAAGTGCGGCATATCCGCGAGGGCGGCATCGACGTGCACCCCGGCCACCTGCTGATCAGCGACCGGGCCACGATCTGCATGCCTTACCATAAGCTGCTGGATATACTGGAGGAGGATCGCCTGGGCGACAAGAAGTTCGGCTCCACCCGCCGGGGCATCTCCCCCGTTTACGCCGACAAGTATATGAAAAAAACGCTGCGCATGGGCGATCTGAAGCATTGGGACAGCCTGCGGGACCGCCTGAGCGACCTGCTGGAATGGAAAAACCTGTTTGTGGAAAAGGGCTACGGCCATGAAGCCATCGCGCTGGACGCCATGATGGACTGGCTGGAAACCTACGGAAAGCCCCTTGTTCCCTACATCTGCGACGCCACGGCATACCTGGAAAAAGCCATACAGGACGGCCGGAGCGTGATGTTCGAGGCGCAGCTCGGCGCGCTCAGGGATATCGATTTCGGCATCTACCCCTACACCAGCGCCAGCACCACGCTGGCCGCTTACGCGCCGATCGGGGCGGGCGTTCCCTTCGCGCGCCTGGACGAGAGCATCGGCATCATGAAAGCATACAGCAGCTGCGTGGGCGAAGGCCCCTTCACCTGCGAGCTGTTCGGCGACGAGGCGCACGCCCTGCGGGAAGCCGGCGGCGAATACGGCGCGGCCACGGGACGTCCGCGGCGCGTGGGCGGCTTCGACGTGGTAGCCAGCCGGTACGGCGCGAAAATGCAGGGAAGCACCTGCATCGCCCTGACCAAGCTGGACGTGCTGAGCTATATGGAAAAGATCCCGGTCTGCGTGGCCTATGAGATCAACGGGCGGCAAACGACCGATTTCCCGGCCAGCATCGACGAGCTCAACGCCGCGAAGCCCGTATACGAATACCTGCCCGGCTTCCGCTGCGATATCGGCGGCTGCCGCGCGAAGGAGGACCTGCCGCGCGAGGCGCTGCAGTACATCCGCTACATCGAACAGGCCGTGCGCTGCCCCATCCGGTATGTATCGGTGGGCGCGGAACGCGAGGCCATCATCAAAATGGATTAAGGAGGCGCGAACATGCCTTTTTCCAGCTATCTGAACGGCAAGCGCGCGGACTGTAAAGCGCTTGTGGAATCCTTAAGCAAGCATTTCCGGTACGTGAGCATTCTGGGCACGGACGTTTCCGCCACGGTGATCCGCGCCGACCGCAAAAGCAGCGCCGTGCAGGAAGGCCGCGGCGAATGCGGGTTCGTGATCAAGATGCACGACGGCCGCAGCTTTTTCGAATACTCGCTGGACGATATTTCCGGCGACAAGGAGACGCTGGCCGCCCGCATCGCGGAAGCCGTGCGCACAGACGAAAGCCTTGCGGGTAAAATGATCTCCACCGCCGCGCTGAAGGACGAGCCCCTTTCGCAGGATTACGCCCGCGAAACCGATTTTTCGCGGTACAGCGATGCGCAGCTGCTGGATATCTGCAAGGAACTGTCCGGCGCGCTGCTCGCCAAAGACGAACATGTGCTCAACGCGATCTGCATGATCCAGCCCTATACGGTCTCCAAGCTGTTTATCACCCGCAATCGCGAGCTAAGCCAGCATTACGGCTGGGCCAACGGTTTCCTGGTGGCCGTATACAGCGACGGCAAGCTGGTGCAGGCGCGCCATGTGGAGGGCGACGATCAGCTCAGCCGCGTCATCGACGGCCTGAAAGCCCATACGGACAGCGTAATCGACCTGGCGAAGCACCTGACAACGGCCACGCCCATCGAGCCGGGCATCTACGACGTGATCACCGACAGCTCCATCACCGGCCTGATTGCCCATGAAGCCTTCGGTCACGGCGTGGAAATGGATCAGTTCGTCAAGGACCGCGCCCTCGCCAAGCATTTCGTAGGCCGATACGTGGCAAGCCCCATCGCCAACATGCACGACGGCGCGGCCGCCGCGCACAGCGTCGCGAGCTATTTCTTTGACGACGACGGCGTGCTTGCCCATGATACGCGGATCATCCGCGACGGCATTCTGGAAGCCGGGCTCAGCGACCTGGCAAGCGCCGCGCAGCTGGGCACGGAGCCCACCGGGAACGGCCGCCGGGACAGCTACAAACGGAAGGCTTACGCCCGCATGACCAATACCTTCTTCGAGCCCGGCAGCGACAAGCTGGAGGATATGATCGCCTCGGTCAAACACGGCTACATGCTGTTTGAAACCAACAACGGCATGGAAGATCCCAAGAACTGGCAGATTCAGTGCACGGCGGAATACGGCATCGAGATCGTGGACGGCAAACTGACCGACCATTACGTATCCCCCGTCGTCATGAGCGGCTCCGTGCCCGAACTGCTCAAATCCATTTCCATGGTCTCCGACAGCTTCAAGGTGATCGGGGCCGGCATGTGCGGCAAAGGCTACAAGGAATGGGTGCGCGTTTCCGACGGCGGCCCCAATCTGAAAGTGAGGGTGAAGCTGGGATGATCGATATCACGAAATTGCTGGAAAACAGCAAAGGCCTGGACGGCTGGCGCATGACCGAAAAGGCCACGGCCTCCTACGAGCTTTTCTTCGTCCATAAACAGCTGGAAACCGTTCGCGCGACCGATACCGTGGATACCAGCGTAACGGTATATGTGGATCACGACGGCAAAAAAGGGGATTCCACCTTTGCCGTATTCCAATCCATGACGAAGGCCGACGCCGAAAAGAAGATCGCGACGGCCGCGGCCCGCGCGCGGCTGGTGTTCAACGAGCCCTACGCGCTGCCCGATGCGGACACGCTGAACGCGGAGCTGCCCACCAACATGAAGGACGCCGATCCCAAAACGCTCGGGCGGCGGATCGCGGACGCGGTGTTCGCCGCCGACACGGTCGAGGGCGGCTCCATCAACGCCTGCGAAATCTTTCTGTACCGCGATACCCTGCGCGTGCGCAACAGCCGCGGGGTGGATAAGACGCAGCGCCTGTGGCGCGTGATGATCGAAGCCATTCCCACCTATACGACGGAAAAGGAATCGGTGGAGCTGTACGAGGATCACCGCTTCACCTTCTTTGATCCCGCCAAAGTGACCGCCGAGATCGCCGCCCGCATGCGGGAAGTGCGCGACCGCTCGCTGGCTGTGAAGCCCGCGCCCATGACGGTCAACGTGCTCCTGCGGCCGCTGGAAATCTACCTGCTTCTGTGCGATCTGGCCGACGACCTTCATTACGCCACGGTATATTCCCACGCCAACCTGCACAAGGTGGGCGACGATCTGCAGGAGGGCGGAGACGGCGACAAGCTGACCTTCTCCCTGAAATCCGTGCTGGCGGGCTGCGAACGCAGCACATACTTTGACGCGGACGGCTGCGCGCTGCGCGATACCTGCCTGGTCAGGGACGGCGTGGTGGCGGACAACTTCGGCTCCAGCCGCTACGGTCAGTACCTGGGCGTAAAAGAGCCCAGCGGCGAATTGCCCTTCTGCGTGAGCGCCGCGCCCGGCACCCTGCGGAAGGAAGAAGCGGAAAAGGAGCCTTATCTGGAGTGCGCCTCGCTTTCCGGCCTGCAGGTCGATCTGTACAACGATTATATCGGCGGCGAGATCCGCCTTGCCTATTACTTTGACGGCGAAAAGAGGATCCCCGTCACCGGCATTTCCATGAGCGCCCGCCTGAGCGAAGTGCTGGCGCATCTCCGCCTTTCGGACAGCGTCTGCCTGGACGGCGCTTACGAGGGGCCGGACAGGCTGCTGATGCGCGGCGTATCCGTGCTGTAACCAGAGGCTGAGCGATGAAACGCCGTTACGACGCCATCCTGCTGCTCGGGCTCAAGCTGAACCCCGACGGCTCGTGCCGCCGCGAGCTGACGCTTCGCGCGCAGACCGCCGCGGCGTGCTGGCGCAGGGGGCTGGCGGACTGCGTGATCCCCTGCGGAGGACAGACGCCCGGGACCCCGGTCTCCGAAGCCGCGGTCATGCGCGATCTGCTGATCGGCCTAGGCGTTCCCGCGTCCTCGATCCGGATGGAAGCGCAGTCCCAGCTGACGGTGGAAAACTTCATAAACGCCCGCCGCATGCTCCCGGGAAAAAAGCCCCGCGTGCTGATCGTGACCAGCGACTATCACATGGCCCGCGCGAAAATGATCTGCCGCGTATCGGCGCATATGCGCGCCTCGGGATGCAAGGCCCGGATCCCGCGCGCTGAAACGCGCGTTCAGCGGCTGGAGGAGCCGCTGCATCTGATCGATTATATGCTGGGTTACCAGTCCGGCAGGTTCCGCAGGCCCAAATGGTATCTGAAGCTGATGTATTCCCTTTTTGACCGGATCAGGGAAGGAGAAGGACATGGAGAGCACCGGCAGTGAGCGCGGCTATCTGCGCGAGCGGTTCCGCCTTTTTCATACCGTCGACCAGAAAGAGCTGCGCGTGGACTGGCATTTTCATTCCTTTGACAAGGTGGTGTTTTTCCGCGGCGGGCACGTCTGCTACACCGTCGAAAGCCAGACCTACCAGCTTTCTCCCGGCGATATCCTGACGGTCGGCCACGGCCAGCTGCACAGGATGCGTTCGCTTTCGGACGTGCCCTACGAGCGGTATATATTATACCTGAGCAGCGCTTTCCTCGCCTCTCTCGCGCCCGAAGCCAACGGACTGAACGCGTGCTTTCTCCGCGCGCGGGACGGGAACGGCTGCCTGCTGCGCCTGGCCGAAAGCGACCGCGCACAAGCGTTCAACCTGCTGACGCGCATGGAAAAGGCGACGCAGGATCCCTCGCCGTATTCCCCCGCGCTTGCCAAGGCGCTTTTGACCGAATTGCTGATCATGCTTTGCCGCGCGCCCGAGCGGCCCGCCGTCAGCCATCCGGACGCGCAGTCCGACGAGAAGATCGCGCAGGCGCTGCATTATGTGCAGACGCATCTTGGCGAAGATTTGAGCTGCGATATGCTGTCCAGACGGCTGAACATGAGCCGCTCCTCCTTTCAGCACCGGTTCAAGGCCGCGACCGGCCGCTCGCCGCACGCGTATATCCGCCTGAAACGCCTTTTATATGCCAGCGAGCTGTTGACGGGCGGGGAGGGCGCGATCAGCGCGGGCCGCAAATGCGGCTATACCGATCATTCCGCCTTCTGCCACGCGTTCTTCAATCAGTTCGGCGTAACACCTTCCGCTTTCCGGCCCAGGGACAGCCTGAACTATTCTCAGTATAAAAGATTATCAGATTTGGGATGGATTTTTCGCCCTGGCTAAGCTGAATGGAGGGAGGCGTAGCAGCGCTACGTTGACCGGAATGGAGCAACGCCAAGACGGAAAAGACACCCAAAGATGATAAGATTTTAGATTGAGAATAGTATTACGCTCAAAGCGCGCAAAAACAGCCGGGAATCACCGAAAAGCATTCAGTTTCGGCAATTCCCGGCAGTTTCTTTTTTATGTGGAGCGCGGCTGACTTTTTTTCGTACTGAAACGCGGTCCGATCCGCAGGCGGATCACAGCCACTTTTTCTTTTTGAACCACCAAAGACAGACGACGACGATGGCGGCGGAAAGAAGGATCACCGCGGGATAGCTGTACTTCCATCGCAGCTCCGGCATGTATTGAAAGTTCATGCCGTACCAGCCGGCGATCAGCGTGAGCGGCATAAAAATGGTGGTGATCACGGTCAGCACGGTCATGATGCGGTTCTGGCGCACATCGAGCTGCGACTGCACCAGGTCGCGCAGCTGGGCGGCGTATTCGCGCAGGCCGGACACGGTATCCTGCAAACGCATGACGCGCTCGGTAAACAGGCGGAAATAGCGCAGGTTTTCCTCCCGGAAAAAACCGTTTTCGTTCTCCTCCAGCTCCTGACCCAGATCGATCAGCTGTTCATAGTGCACGCGAAGATCGAGCAGGTCGCCGCGGATATCGTTGAGCGAAGCGGGATACGCCTGGATCTTCCCCTGCAATATCTCCTCTTCGGTCCGGTTCATGCGGTCCTCGATCTCTTCCAGAAAGCGCAGGTCCTGATCGATGATGGATTCCAGGCAGTCGTACAGGAAGCGTTCCAGGCTGGGCAGCCGCCACTTTTTCGTGCGGCTGATCGCCTCCACGCCTTCGGCGGCGTATCCGCTTCCGTCGATCAGCGCAACGCCTTTTTCGTCCAGCGCGAAGGCCAGCGTATGCCGCGGCCCGCAGATATCGCGGCGGTCCGGAATGGAAAAAGTGCCGGTCAGCGAGTCCCAGTTCACCACCGCTTTGGTTTCAAGCGGCGTGCCGGCGTCCGTTTCCATATCGATGCCCATATCGAAGTCAGCCCGCTTTTCGCGCCATTCCTCCGGCGTCAGCACGGCGACGTAGGGCGCGTCGGCGCGGCGCATTTCCTGTTCGGTACAGGGAACGAGCGTTTCATGGATCAGATAGCAGCGCATACACCCTCCCGAATCAGGCCCATACCAGCCAGGTCACCAGCGCGCCCGTGACGGCGGCGACAAGCGTAAAGGGAATGCCGATGCGGATAAAATCGCCGGTGGACACTTTATAGCCCTCTTTTTGCAGGATGCCGATGCCCGCGATATTGGCGGAAGCGCCGATCGGCGTGATATTGCCGCCCAGCGTCGCGCCGATCAGCAAGCCGAAAGCAAACAGGTAGCCGTTGGGCAGGCCCATGAGGTTGGACAGGCGGATCACCACCGGCAGCATGGTGGCCACATAGGGAATGTTGTCGATAAAGGCGCTCAGCAGCACCGATACGCCCACGATCATAATGAACATCAGCGCCACGGAGCTTCCGCCCGCTTTCTGGAAGAGCTCGGCGATCCTGTCGATCACGCCCACTTCGGTCAGGCCCTGGATCACCATGAACAGTCCGGCCAGCAGCAGCAGGGTTTTGAAATCGATGGCTTTGAGCGTTTCCACGGCCACGGCCTTGTCCTTCTGGCGGATCAGTTCATAGACGATCCCGACGACGGCCAGCCCGCAGCAGATCAGGCCGTTGGTAAGCTCGGGCTTGTTGGGGAACTGGGAAGCCACGATCAGCAGCAGGATGGTGCCGAGAAGCAGCACGGTGGGCACGTGATCATGCACCTTTGTGGTTATCTCGGAATGCACGCCCGCCGTCTCCTTGCGGAACAGCCACAGCAGCACCGGAACGGTCATCAGCGCCCCGGCTTCCACCGCGAAGCAGATGCCCGGCTTTCCGTGGAACCAGAAGAAATCGTTGAAGCTCATATTGACCGCGTTGCCAAGCAGGATGGAGGTGGTATCGCCCACCAGCGTGGCCGCGCCCTGCAGGTTGCTGGACACGGCGATGGCGATGATCACGGGAATGGGATTGGTTTTGATCTTTTTCGCCACGGCCAGGCCTACCGGCGCGACCATCAGCACGGTGGCCACGTTATCCACAAAGGCCGATATCAGGCCGCTGAAAAGGCTCAGCGCGACCACGGCCCATTTTATGTTGGGCGTCGCCCTGAGCAGCCCTTCGGCCATGCGGGCGGGCATTTTGCTCTGGATAAACAGTTCCACCGTAGCCATTGTGCCGGCCAGCATCATCAGCACGTTCCAGTTGATGGCCCCCGCCGCGCTCTTCAGCGGCAGGATGCCCAGCGCGAGGAACACGGCGGCCGCGGTCAGCGCGATGATCCAGCGCTTGTCGGACAGCACCAGCAGCAGCACGTACATGATCCCGAACAGGATCATCGCAAGCAGCATTTGATTCATGGGAGATTCCTCCAAATAAAAAAGATATGGCTTGTGCCACACCCGCCGGGGAGCCAGCATGGCAAGCGCGCCATGAGTCTCACAATAAAAAGCCTCACCGGGATTGCTCCGTGCTGACGATAAGGCTCCGCGATCGCGCGGCTGTTACTCCCTCATAGGCTGATTATACCATATCCGCGGCCGTTTGTGAAGCTGTGGAACGCGTTCTTTTTTTCGGGCGGAAGCGGCGGCGCTCGCCAAAAGGCACCTTTACAGATTGCACTTTTTTATGGTTCAGATAAATGTAGGTTTGTCAAACATGTTGGACAGTATAGTTATGAAGGACCTGGATTGGTGATCGCCAAAGGAGGGGACGCATCGGAAGCTTGTTGCTGTTTCTTT
>CACWLY010000066.1 GCA_902761825.1 uncultured Eubacteriales bacterium | reverse complement strand
ATCCAGTGGATCAAAATCCTGGCCTTCGGCCAGCGCAAGCGAACAGCGAGGGCGGGCCGGAAGGCCCCGGATCGCGTAGGCCCTAACGTTTCCTTCCCTACTCTTTTTTCACCCTTCGTGAGTTGGTTCTTAAAACGCGAATAGTATTACACACAAAAAAACCGGCAGTCAGCGTTTCCTGCCGGTTTCGTCGTTCTTTTTATGGATCGCGCCCGTTCCGCCCTCCACGACGCCTTTGCGCGTGAACACCGCGGAAAACGTGCCAAGGAAGCATTTGCAGTCGAAGAGGAAGGACATCTTCTTTACGTATTCGCCGTCCAGGGCTGCCTTTTCGGGGATTTCGAGCTCGTCCCGGCCGTTGATCTGCGCCCAGCCCGTCAGGCCGGGCGTCACGTCGTTTGCTCCGTACTGATCGCGCGCGGCGATCAGGTCGAACTGGTTCCAGAGGGCCGGACGCGGGCCGATAATGCTCATATCACCCAGCGCGATGTTAAACAGCTGCGGAAGCTCGTCCATCGAGGTCTTGCGCAGTATCTTGCCCGTGCGCGTCAGATAGGCGTCCGGATCGTTGAGCAGATGGGTGGGCATATCATGCGGGGTATCGATGCGCATGCTGCGGAATTTCAGAATCTGAAACAGCTTTTTTCCTTTTCCCACGCGTTTCTGCCTGAAAAAGACCGGGCCGGGGGAATCGATCCTGATCAGCAGGGCGATCAGAAGCAGAAGCGGGGAGAGAACGATCAGCCCGCACAGCGATATGATCAGATCGAGCAATCGTTTTATATAGCGGTTGTACATAGCAGCCTCATTTTTCGATGATAGCGGCGCCGCTGAAATCGACCTTCAGATCCCGGATATCCCAGCGATGCCGCAGCGCGGAGCAGCCTTGCCGCATGCGGTCGGCGAAGGAAGCGTCCCGGGTCAGGCACAGCAGCGTCGGTCCCGCGCCGCTGATGCAGAGCGCGCCGCAGCCGTTTTGCGCGGCCAGCGAACGGATGTCCTCATATTCGTCGATCAGCCTGAAGCGGTAGGGCTGATGCAGCCGGTCCTTGAGCGAGGCGGCGATCGCGTCCATATCGCCGTTTTCCAGCGAGCGCAGCAGCACGGCCAGGCGCGAGCAGTTGTATACGGCGTCGGCGTGCGGAACCTCGCGGGGGAGAACGGCGCGCGCTGCATGGGTGCTCAGCGGAAAATCGGGCGAAAGCACCACGAAACGCAGGTCGGGATGCGGCGTATAGCGCACCGAAAAAACCTGGCCGTCTTCCATCATGGAGGCGGTCAGCCCGCCGAGAAAAGCGGGCGCGAGATTGTCGGGATGCCCTTCGATGCGCGTGGTCAGGGCGATCAGCGTATCGGCGGGGAGGCCGGCCCCGCTCAGGCGGTTCGCCGCCAGCGCGCCGGCGGCAAGCAGCGCGGCGGAGGAACCCAGACCGCGGCTGACCGGTATTTCGGCCTGAATGCCGATATGAACGCAAGGCGCGGGCTTGCCGATATGCCCGTAAACGGCGGTAAAGCCCTGATACGCCAGGTTATCGCTGTTCTGATAAGCGGCGTCGCAGCCCGAAAAGGACAGGGTATCGCTTTCCTCGAAGCGGAGCGTGTTATACAGCGAAAGCGCGCAGCCCAGCGTGTCAAAGCCGGCGGCCAGGTTGGCGGTGGTTGCGGGTACGCGGACGGTTACGCCGTTCAAGAGCGATTCACCGCCTTTTTCATAACATAATCCAGCATGTCGCCGCTCTCGATCGAATCGCGGTGAAGCACAGGCTTATGGTCGAGGCCCTGCAGGTTCGCGGGGATGGGAACGCCCGTGGCCTTTCGCAGCTGTTCCATCGCCTCAAACCCGCCGCCCTGCTGCGCGATCCCGAGCGCTTTGAGCACGGCTTCCGGGAACTTGTACGGCGAGGCGGTGGAAAGGACGACCAGCGGACGGTGATCGGGTACGGCCGCTTTGTACTGCTGGGCGACGTTCCAGGCCACCGCGGTATGCGTGTCGCAGAGGTAATGATAGCTGTTCCATACCTGGCCGATGGCGTCGCGGGTACCGGCGTCGTCGCAGCAGCCCGCCCAGAAAACTTCCTGCAGTTTCTCCATCAGGCTGTCGGGGGCCTGATAACAGCCCTCGGCGGCGAGCTGCTCCATCAGCTGCTTTACCAGCGCGGCATCGCCGCTGAGCAGATACAGCAGGCGTTCCAGATTGCTGGAGATCAGGATATCCATGGAGGGGGACGAGGTGAGATGGAAGGGACGGCGGCGGTCGTAGCGTCCGGTGCGGATGAAATCGGTCAGCACGTTGTTCGCGTTGGAGGCGCAGACGAGGCGGCCGACGGGCAGTCCCATCTGGCGCGCGATGAACCCGGCCAGGATATCGCCGAAGTTGCCGGTGGGCACGCAGAAATCCACCGTTTCGCCCGGGGCGACGGCGCCGTCTGCGATCATGGCTTTATAGGCGCTGAAATAGTATACGACCTGCGGCGCGAGACGGCCGATATTGATCGAGTTGGCCGAGGAGAGGCGCACGTGGCTGCCGCTCAGCAGGTTTTCGCGGCCGACCTGCGTGAATACGCGCTTCACGCCCGTCTGGGCGTCGTCAAAGTTGCCCTTTACGGCGCATACGCACACGTTGCCGCCCTGCTGGGTGACCATCTGGGCCTTCTGCACGGCGCTCACGCCGTCTTCCGGGTAAAACACGATGATCCGCGTGCCGGGCACGTCGCAGAAGCCCTCCAGCGCGGCCTTGCCGGTATCGCCGCTGGTCGCGGTCAGGATCAGTATTTCGTCCTCGACGCCGCATTTGGCCGCGCTCGCGCGCATCAGATGCGGCAGCAGGCTCAGGGCAACGTCCTTGAAGGCGCTCGTCGGCCCGCGGAAAAGCTCCAGCACGTGATCCTCGCCCACGCGGACGGTCGGCGTCAGATCAGGCGTTTCAAACTTGCCGCGATAGGCGGCTTCGGCGAGCGAAAGCATTTCGTCGCGGCTGAAATCGGGCAGCAGGATCGAGAGGATCTCGGCCGCCATGGGCAGGGTATCCATTTTCAGCAATTCCTCGCAGCTGATCCGGTCCTGGGAGAAGCGGGAAAGCGTGTACAGGCCGCCGTCCGGGGAGATTCCCTGCAGGACGGCCTGGGCGGAGGAGGCGGTCAGCGTTTCGGAGCGCGTGCTGTGATAGACATTCTGATTTATCTTCATAACAAAAACCACAAATCCTAAATTTTTTCAACGCAAAATATTGCGTTTTTTCATAGAATATGATATTTTGCATTCATTGGAATGTCAAGCTTTTTCTTTCTTTTTAAGGAAAAGGAAAGGAGTGGTTCTGTGAAGATCGGATTGCTGGGATACGGCACGGTGGGAAGCGCTTTTTACGCGATGGCAATCGAGCACCCCGAAACGTCGGATATAACGCTGCTCGATCTGAAAAGGCACGATGATTTGACCTGCCGCCAGACAGCGGATTTTCAGGATATTCTGCGGGACGAAAGCATCGGTACGGTGGTCGAGCTGATAGGCGGCCTGCATCCCGCTTACGAGTTCGTTTCCTCCGCGCTGAAAAGCGGAAAGCATGTGGTGACCGCCAATAAGCAGCTGGTTTCGGCCTGCTATGACGAACTGATCGCGCTGGCAGAGGAAAACAGCGTTTCCCTTCGCTGCACGGCGGCGGCGGGCGGCGGCATCCCCTGGCTGCACAGCCTTGCGCGCCTTGCGGAATGCGACCGGATCACCTCGGTTTCCGGCATCATGAACGGAACGACCAATTATATCCTCAGCGCCATGACCGAGCAGGGGACCGAATACGCCGACAACCTGCGCGAGGCGCAGCGGCTGGGCTATGCCGAGGCCGATCCCACCGCCGACGTGGAGGGGTACGACGCCTGCCGCAAGCTGGTGCTTTCGGCCAATATCGCCTTCGGCGTTTCCATCCGCGAAGCCGAGGTGCCGTGCTTCGGCATATCGGGCATCACGGCGCAGGATATCGCGGCCTTCAAGCGCCTGGGCCTTGTCTGCAAGCTGATCGCCCATGCCGACCGCGCGGGGGATCAGGTGGCGGCCTGCGTGGAGCCCATGCTGTTCCCGGTCAGCGGACAGATGGCGCATGTGAACGGCCCGGATAACCTGATCAGCCTGCATGCGGAGCGCGTGGGAACGCAGCGCTTTGCCGGGGCGGGCGCGGGCGGCTTCGCCACGGCCAGCAACGTGCTTGCCGACTGCTTTGAGATCATGCGCGGCTGCGGCGCGTTTTATACTTCCCGGCGCGACGCGGTTTCGGTAAACAACGCTGCGCTTACGCAGCGCTATTACGTCCGCGCGGGGGAAGAAGCGGCATCGCGGACCATGACGGTGGCCGAGGCGCACGCCATGGCCGATCAGTTCAAAAAAGAGCGGAAGCCTTTCTTTATGGCCGCCGCATCGGAGGAGAGGTAAAATATGCTGAAGGTGCTTAAATTCGGCGGTTCTTCGCTGGCGGACGCGCAGCAGTTCGCCAAGGTGCGCAAAATCGTGGAGAGCGATCCCAGCCGCCGCGTGGTGGTGGTTTCGGCTCCCGGCAAGCGCAGCGCGGACGATCACAAGATCACCGATCTGCTCTATCTCTGCGCGGCGCATATCGAATATGGCGTTTCCTGCGAAAAGATATTTGACATGATCCGCCAGCGGTACGACGAGATCCGCAGGGACTGCGGCCTGAATACCGATATCGACAAGGACTTTGACCAGATCTGGGTGCATATGCAGCATGGCATGGCGCGCGAGGAGCTGGCTTCCCGGGGCGAATACCTTTCCGCCCGGCTGATGGCGGACTATCTGGGCTTCGATTTTCTGGACGCCGCGCTGTGGCTCAGGTTCCGCTTCGACGGGACGGTGGACAAGGAAGCCTCCTATGAGGCGCTCCGGCGCGCGGCGGACGGCCGCAGGGTCGTGATACCCGGCTTTTACGGCGCGATGCCCGACGGCAGGATCCGCACGCTGACCCGCGGCGGCAGCGATATCACCGGCGCTCTGGCGGCCGCGGCGCTCGACGCCGACCTGTACGAAAACTGGACCGATGTTTCCGGCATCCTGATGGCCGATCCCAGGATTGTGGATAACCCCGCGCCGATCCGCCATATCACATACAGCGAGTTGCGCGAGCTCAGCTATATCGGCGCGAAGGTGCTGCACGAGGGCACGGTCTTCCCGGTGCGGGAAAAGAATATTCCGCTCAATATCCGCAATACCAACGAGCCCGACCATCCCGGCACGGTGATCATGGAGAACATCGAGGACGAGGAAGACGGCAGCCTGATCACCGGCATTGCGGGCAAAAAGGGCTATTGCGTCGTGACGGTGGCCAAAACCGGCATGTCCTCCGAATCCGGCGTGCTGCTCAGACTGCTGGAAATCGTGGAGAACCACGGCGTCAACGTAGAATACATTCCCAGCGGAATAGACATCATATCCTTGGTGATGGCCGAGGAAAAGGCGCAGCCCTGCCTGTACGCGATGCTGGGGGAAATGCAGAAGTCGATCCAGCCCGACAGCATCAAGGTGACCGATCATATGGCCATCGTGGCCGCCGTCGGCCGCCGCATGGCGTCGCGTCCCGGCGTGTCGGGCAAGATCTTCGCCACCCTGGGCGAAAACGGCGTCAATATCCGCATGATCACCCAGGGCCCGGAGGAACTGAACATCATCGTGGGCGTGGAAGAAAAGGACTTCGCCCAGGCGATCCGCGTGCTGTATAATACATTTATGAAGGAGCAGAAACAATGAAACTGTATAACGTCGGTATCCTTGGCGCGACGGGCGCCGTCGGCCGTGAAATGATGAAGGTGCTCGAAGAGCGCCGTTTCCCCATTGACGAGCTCCGCCTGCTGGCAAGCGCCCGCAGCGCGGGAAAGCAGCTGACCTTCCGCGGCGAGGGGATCACCATTCAGGAAGCCGCGGAGGACGCCTTTGAAGGGCTGGATATCGTGCTCGGCGCGGCCGAAAACGACGTCGCCCGGCGCTTCGCCCCGGCGATCCAGGCGGCCGGCGCGGTGTTTGTGGATAATTCCAGCGCGTTCCGCCTCGACAGCGACGTGCCGCTCGTGGTGCCTGAAATCAACCCGGAAGACGTGAAAAAGCATCACGGCATCATCGCCAACCCGAACTGCACCACCATCATTTCGCTGGTGGCGATCAACGGCCTGCGCAAGGCCTCCGATATCGAGACGATCATCGCTTCCTCCTATCAGGCGGTAAGCGGCGCGGGCGCGGCCGGACTGGCCGAGCTGGATCAGCAGCTGCACGCGATCTGCGAGGGCGGCGAAGTCAAGGTCGGCGCTTTCCCGTACCAGATTGCCTGCAACGTGATCCCGCAGATCGGCGGCGAGGCTTACGAAGGATATACCTCGGAGGAAATGAAGCTGCAGAACGAAGGCCGCAAGATCATGCATCTGCCCGATATGAAGGTCAGCTGCACCTGCGTCCGCGTGCCCGTCATGCGCAGCCACAGCGTTTCCATCCTTGTGCGCACGAAGAAAAAGATCACCGTGGAACAGGCCCGCGAGCTGATTGCCGCCGCGCCCGGCTGCAAGCTGGTGGACGATCTTGTCAATCGCCGGTATCCAATGCCGCTGGATACCTCGGATCAGGACCTCGTGTTCGTGGGCCGCATCCGCGAGGATCTGACCTGCGACAAGGGGCTCAATATCTGGTGCTGCGGCGATCAGATCCGCAAGGGCGCTGCAACCAATGCCGTCCAGATCGCCGAACTGCTGCTGGACGCGTAATTTCATCCCGATAAAAAACCGGCATCTGCGAAAACTGTCAGCTTCCGCAGATGCCGGTTTTATTATGCGCGGTTTTACCGGATCGGTTTGGCGTCGGAATGGAACGTCCTGACGGCGGCGTCCAGGGCGGCCATGGTGTTATCGCCTTCGCCCTTGACGAATTTGGCGGTATAGGCCACGGTGCGGTTGCCCGTGGAGTCATAGAAGCGGAGGGCCGTGACGGTGCGGTCGCCCACCTTATACTCGTAATAGCCGACGGGCAGCGTTTTGCCGCCGATCACGTAATCCTGGAATTCATAAGAATAGGTCAGATTGTCCCCGTACTGATTCTGCATATACGGCGTATACTGTTCCTTGATGTATTCGTAGGCTTCCACGATCAGGTCGTTGCTCTGGTAAACCATGATATACGGGATTACGCCCTCTTTTTTCGTATACACCGTCACGCCGGACTGCGCGTCATATTTCCACGGATACTGCGGATTGGCCGAGAACGAAAACTTCTGTTCCGCGCAATCGATCTTCGCGAGGTTGCCCGTTTTCGCCTTCAGCGCCATGACGCTGCCCGTCACGCTGCGCACCATATTGCTGAGCAGCAGCAGGGTATCGTCCGGATCGTCGTCGGGGAAATAGATCTCATAGCGGAAGATGTCCCCGTTAAAGCGGTCGAGCAATATCCAGTTGGTTGAGTCATACCCTACCAGCGTGGTGGTATACGTGCACCCTGTCATTTCACGTCCGCCGACGGTAAATTTCTGCACCTTTCCTTCTCTGGCCAGATAGTTGTTTTTGCCGAATACGTACAATGAACGGATATACGGCGTCCACTCGTTGTCGATATACTCCTTCTCGTTGAAGTTCGGATCGTAGGGCAGGATCTTCACCCTGGCGTAAGACGATTTTTCCTTATGGGCCAGGTTGATGGAAAGGCCGGTATTATCCCTGTAAAACGTCTTGTATTGGGCGGGGACGGCAATGGTGATATCCTCCCGGCCCGGGTACTGCACGGTGCGGCGGACGGTTGTGTCTTTTTCCGCGCAGGCAGTTCCCACAGTCAGCGCAAGAAGCAGCAGGACGACGAACAACGCTCTGATTTTCCGCATACGACTCTTCCTTTCTCATGTTCCGTAACAGACAATGCCTGCGGCTGAAAAAAACTGTCCCATCCGCTTCCCTTACGGCAGCGTTCCGAGACAGTCTTTGTCTTTTATTGCGGCCTTTCCTTGCCGAAAAAGCAGATGGCCAGCGTGCCCGGCCCGCAATGGGCGCCGATGACCGGGCCGACGTTTTCGATTGAGATTTCCTTGAGATCGGGGATCAGCGCCTGCACCTTTTCCTTGAGCAGCTGCGCGTCCTCCGGCGCGTCCGCGTGAATGATGATCGTATCGGCTTCGGCGGGATCCTCCATGTTTTCGGCCGTTTTTTCGGCCAGGTAAGCCAGCGCCTTATGCCGTCCGCGCACTTTATCCACGCTGACCATCAGTCCGTCCCTGCTTTCGATGATGATCGGTTTGATGTTCAGCATCGTGCCCATTGCGGCGGCCACCGGCTTGATCCGTCCGCCGCGCTTCAGGTATTTCAGATCGTCCACCGTCACCCAGGCCTGGGCGCGCAGATAGTTGGCTTCCACCCATTCGGCGATCTCATCCATGGATTTCCCGGCCTTGTACATGCGGTAAGCCTTCAATACAAGGATGGTCTGCGGCGCGGAAATGGACAGCGTATCCACCACGCGGTATTTGCGCCCGGGATACTTTTCCCGCAGGCGTTCGAGCGTATTGCGCATGGCGATGATGGTGCTGCTCATCTTGCTGGAAAAGGCGATGAACAGAATATCCTGACCGGCGGCGAAGATCGGCTCGAAAATCTCCTCGTAGGCGGCCTCGTTCAGCGAAGCCGTTACGGGCGACGCGCCGGCGCGCATTTTATCGTAATAGGTTTTATGATCGATGCTCTGTCCGAGATCGTCAAAATACTCCTTGCCATCCAGCGAATAGGGCATATATACCACAGGGATGTCATAGGCCACCTTCAAACGGTACGGCAGATCGCTGTCGCTGTCCGTCATAAGAACGTAGTCCAATGCAAATACCTCCTTCGTTTACGCGTCCGCAGGCAAAACCGCAGCGCGTATGTTAATAACATTTTAAATGGAAATTGTAAAAAATGCAAGCCTTTTGTCGGACGCCGGACGTTTTGACGCGATCCGGACGCATTTTCCTCCGGAAAAAGGCAGTCCATTGTCTTTTCAGCTGTAATATACTATAATAAAACGCAAATCAGAATGCTCGCCTGCGGCAGGAAAGAGGTATTGTATGCTCCCGAACGGTTTTGTATCGGTATCCGATCTGTTTTGCGGCCTTTTGCTCGATATCCGCTATTATTCCTCCTATAATTTCGTCGGCAGCCGCGTCGACGGATACGAGCAGCCGGCGGCGATCCTCACGGTTGAGGCCGCGTCGGCGCTCCGGAAAGCGGCGGAGGACGCGCTGAAGCGCGGCCTGATCTTCAGAATTTTTGACGCTTACCGTCCGCAGCGTGCCGTCGATCATTTTGTGCGCTGGGCGGAGGACGTTTCGGATATACGCATGAAGCCCTGCTTCTATCCGGATATCGACAAATGCGATCTGTTCGATAAAGGCTTTATCGCCCGGCGCTCGGGCCACAGCAGGGGCAGCACGGTGGATCTTACGCTGTTTGACATGCGGTGCGGCGCTGATCTCGATATGGGCGGGCCGTTTGATTTCTTCGGGCCCTTATCGCATCCCGATTACGATGGCATAACAAAGCAGCAGCGCGCGAATCGCATGCTGCTGCGGGAGCTGATGACTGATCACGGCTTCACGCCGCTGTCCACCGAATGGTGGCATTTTACGCTGAAAGACGAGCCTTATCCGGAAACCTGTTTCGATTTTCCCGTCAGGGTTTGAACCGACGCGCGGCGGGAGTCTCAGACGTTCGTGTTCCGCGAGCGCCTGTCCCTTCCGTTCTGCTGGTAGAAGACGGCTTTGTCTTTGTACATTTCCTGATCGGAATGCGATACCGCGTTTTCCAGCTTTTCGTCGGGCTTCTTCATGGCGTATCCGACCGATATGCTGTATCCCGACCTTGCCACGTCTTCCTTCAGTTCCCGAAGGGTCCGCTCCACCGTTTCCTCCGTTTGCCTGACAAACAGCATGAGGAACTCGTCGCCGCCCACCCGGTAGGCGATCGTATTGCGGCTGCTCATCCGGTTCAGGCATTTGCTGATCTCGGTCAGGGCGTGATCGCCCGCCGCGTGTCCCTGCTTATCGTTCAGCTTCTTGAGCCCGTTCATATCGATTGAAGCCACGGCGGTAATGCTTTTTTGCAGGTATTCGCCGTCGTCGTAAAAAGCGAAACGGTTTCGCAGGGAAGTCAGCTGATCCAGATAATTATCGTGGGAGCGCAGGAACATATAAAAGAAGATGCTGCTGATCACGATGGCTTCGTTTATGTGTATGCCGCTCGCGAAGACGTCGACCGCGGTCGCGGCGAGGCATCCGATGGCGCAGGCCACCAGAATCCAGCGTTCGGTCGTTTTCCCCTCGCTGAAACGCTGCATGGTCAGCACAAGGATCTGGATGATATACAGCAGCGCTACGATAAACACGAAGTAGCCCAGCGGACCGCGCTGAAATACGTAATTCTCATCAAACGAGAAGGCAATCGGCGAAAAGAACGCCGTCAGATTGATCGCGGTGTTGATCAGGCAGGGAACCCACAGGAGCCAGGACATGCGCTCGCGGGGGCATACCACCATCAGCAGCCCGAGCGCGGCAACGGGCCGCAGCGTATAGCCGATCGCAGAAAAGAGAATGCGCCAGAAGCGCAGGTCTGGGTCTTTCGCGGCGAAGCCTTCCGCCACGTCCTCGACCGCCAACAGGAAGCAGGCGATCAGGGTCATCCAGAGAAAGCGCAGCTCGACATCCCGCGATTTTTTCTGCGCGTGCAGCTTGAATCCGCAGATTACAATCAAAAACAGCGTGGTAAAATGCGTACTAATAATACCTCTCAGCATATTTCTTCCCCCGCTTTCCGATTGCTCCGGCCGTTATTCTGATACTATTCTCAATCTAAAATCTTATCATCTTTGGGTGTCTTTTCCGTCTTGGTCAACGTAGCGCTGCTACGCCTCCCTCCATTCAGCTTAGCCAGGGCGAAAAATCCATCCCAAATCTGATAATCTTTTATACTGAGAATAGTATGAAGTGGAACGACATTGCAAAAAAAAGAAAAAGCCCGGTTTATAACAGGGATTTGAACACAGCTTGCTTTTTAAACCGGGCTTTTGGCGCGCCTGGCGCGATTCGAACGCGCGGCGTTCCGCTTAGGAGATCAGGAAGGCGTTCGCCTTGGCTTGCCTTCCAAACGCCGGAAAGCCCTTGTATTACTGGGTTTCTAACGATTTGCGAGTGTTCGTATTTCCTCCGAAAAACTCCCAATATACCCCGTAAATCCATCCCCAAATTAGCTGGCCGTTAGCTGAGCTAATTTTTGGCGGCAGTCAAATTTATCGCGACGGCCGCCTCGCGTTAGCTGCCGGTTTTTTTGCGGCAGTCAAAAACTCCTTTACAATCGGTTCGGTATCCGTATCGTAATCGTGAATAATCATGTCTTTATCCTCTCAGGCAAAAGAAAAATGCCAATTTCCGAGTTAGCTGTTTATCGCTTATTTATACAGCAGCGTAAAATGATTCTGTTCGTCCTTACTGGGTGTAGTATTGCACGTTACACCCCCTTTGAATTCATCCATTTCAGAAGCCATTATGACCAGCATCATTGTGGGAAGACCGGTATATCTGGCCGCACTTTCTTCCGTCAGTCCGAATACGCAGTAACGCTCTCCCTCTTCATTCAGAACGGGC
>CACWLY010000065.1 GCA_902761825.1 uncultured Eubacteriales bacterium | reverse complement strand
CGGGGCGAGCCAGAAGAAAGCGCGTTTTCTCTGCCTGTTTCGCGGAAAAACAGTGCTTCTTGTCTTATTTGACCATTCGCATCATGGCTCTTAGAAGAAGAATAGATGATACCGCTCCCCGGCAAGCAGCATACAGGAGCGCTGCGCGATTTCCGCCTGACAAAAATCCGCGGAACGGCCTGCGCCGTTCCGCGGATTCAGTATCGCGTAAGAATTACTTGACCTGCTCGTACTTATCGCGGGCCATGTAGACGGTATGCAGCAGATGATGCGCCTTATGGCTGCCGGGTTCGCCCAGGTATTCCTTATAGAGCACCTTGAGCTCCTCGTTGTCCTGGCTCTTGCGGCGGGCCTTGCCGACATCCTCGCCATACAGGGCCTTGGCGCGCTCGGCGGAAACATTGACGCTCATGCGCACGTCGCTCTTGACGATGGGCTGACCGCCGCCGGTCACGCAGCCGCCGGGGCAGCACATGACTTCGATGAAATGATAGGTCTTTTCGCCGCTGCGCACGCTGTCCAGCAGCTGCTGGGCGTTGGCGGTGCCATGGGCCACGGCCACGTTCAGCTTGGTGCCGTTCAGGTCGATCTCGGCTTCCTTGACGCCCTTGAGACCGCGGACCTCGTGGAATTCAACCTTCTCCAGCTCCTTGCCGGTAACGGCTTCATAGGCGAAGCGCAGAGCGGCTTCCATCACGCCGCCGGTAGCGCCGAAGATGACGCCCGCGCCGGTGCTCTCGCCCAGCAGGCTGTCGAAGTCCTCGTCGGGCAGCTTGTTGAAGTCGATGCCGGCGGCGCGGATCATCCGGGCCAGCTCGCGGGTGGTGATGACCTCGTCCACATCCTGCATGCCGTTGTCGCCCAGCTCAGGCCGCTTGGCCTCGAACTTTTTGGCGGTGCAGGGCATGACGGAGACCACGGCGATATCCTTGGGATCGATGCCGGCCTTCTCGGCGTAATAGGTCTTGATCACCGCGCCCAGCATTTCGTGCGGGCTCTTGCAGCTGGACAGGTTGGGGATGAAATCGCTGTTGTAGGTTTCGCAATACTTGATCCAGCCGGGAGAGCAGCTGGTGATCATGGGCAGCACGCCCTTATTGGTCAGGCGCTGCACCAGCTCGGTGCCTTCTTCCAGGATGGTCAGGTCGGCGCCGAAATCGGTATCGAACACCTTGTCAAAGCCCAGGCGGCGAAGCGCGGCCACCATCTTGCCGGTCACGGAGGTGCCCATGGGCAGGCCGAATTCCTCGCCCAGGGCGGCGCGCACGGCGGGAGCGGGCTGCACGACCACATGCTTGGGGCCGTTCAGCAGGGCTTCCACGGGCTTGATGCTGTCCTTCTCGCGCAGCGCGCCCACGGGGCAGGCCACGATGCACTGGCCGCAGTTGACGCAGCCGGTCTGGGCCAGCTTGAGGCCCCAGGGGCTTTCGATGGCGGTGTTGAAGCCGCGGCGCACGGCGCCGATGACGCCGACGTTCTGCAGGTTATGGCAGGCGGCCACGCAGCGGCGGCACAGCACGCACTTGTTGTTGTCGCGCACCACGCAGGGGCTGGCGTCGTCCACTTCGTAGTTGTTCATATTGCCGGCGAAACGGCTGTCGTCCTCAATGCCCAGGTCGCGGCACAGATCCTGCAGCTCGCAGTTGTTGTTGCGGGTACAGGACAGGCACTTGCGGTCATGGATGCTGAGCAGCAGCTCCACGACGGTCTTGCGCGCCTGGCGCACGGCGGGGGTGTTGGTTTTGACCACCATGCCCTCGGCCACGGGATACACGCAGGCGGCCTGCAGGGCGCGGGCGCCGACGTCCACAACGCAGACGCGGCAGGCGCCGATCTGGTTGACGTCCTTCAGGTAGCACAGGGTGGGAATATGGATATTGGCCTGGCGGGCAGCTTCCAGCACGGTGGTGCCGGCGGGCACGGACACCTGCACGCCGTCAATTGTCAAATTGATCATGTTTTCCATACAGCTGTCCTCCTATTACTGACGGGAAATGGCGCCGAAGCGGCACTTCTCGATGCAAGCGCCGCACTTGAGGCACTTCGCGGGGTCGATCTTGTGGGCTTCCTTGACCTTGCCCTCGATGGCGTTGCCGGGGCAGACGCGGGCGCAGGCCGTGCAGCCACGGCACTTATCGGGATCGATCTTGTACTGCAGCAGGGCCCTGCAGTGATGGGCCGGGCAGACATGATCGCGGATATGGGCTTCATACTCGTTGCGGAAGAATTTGAGGGTGGCAAGCACGGGGTTGGGCGCGGTCTGGCCCAGGCCGCACAGCGCGGCGGCCTTGATGCCGGTGGCAAGCTCTTCCAGCTTGTCGATGTCTTCCATTTCGCCCTTGCCTTCGACGATGCGGTTGAGGATCTCCAGCATGCGGCGGGTACCCACGCGGCAGGGAGTGCACTTGCCGCAGCTCTCGTCCACGGTGAACTCCAGGAAGAAGCGGGCGATATCCACCATGCAGTCGTCCTCGTCCATGACGATCATACCGCCGGAACCCATCATGGAGCCCGCGGCGATCAGGTTGTCGTAATCGACGGGGGTATCCAGCAGCTGGGTGGGCAGGCAGCCGCCGGAGGGGCCGCCGGTCTGCACGGCCTTGAACTTTTTGCCGTTCGGGCAGCCGCCGCCGATATCGTAGATGATCGTGCGCAGCGTGGTACCCATGGGCACTTCCACCAGGCCCGTGTTGTTGATCTTGCCGCCCAGGGCGAACACCTTGGTGCCCTTGCTCTTTTCGGTGCCCATGTTGGCGAACCATTCGGAGCCGTTCAGGATGATCTGCGCCACGTTGGCGTAGGTTTCCACGTTGTTCAGCATGGTGGGCTTGGCGAACAGGCCCTTGACCGCCGGGAAGGGAGGACGCGGGATGGGCTCGCCGCGCTTGCCCTCGATGGAGCGCATCAGCGCGGTTTCCTCGCCGCAGACGAAGGCGCCGGCGCCCAGGCGGATGTAGATATTGAAGCTGAAATCGGTGCCGAAGATGTTATCGCCCAGCAGGCCGTACTCGCGGGCCTGACCGATGGCGATCTCCAGGCGCTTGACGGCGATGGGATACTCGGCGCGGACGTAGATATAGCCTTCCTGCGCGCCGATGGCGTAACCGGCGATGGCCATGGCTTCCAGCACGCTGTGCGGGTCGCCTTCCAGGATGGAACGGTCCATGAACGCGCCGGGGTCGCCCTCGTCGGCGTTGCAGGCCACGTACTTGACGGGGCCGGGGCTGTTATAGGTGAACTTCCACTTGAGGCCGGTGGGGAAGCCGCCGCCGCCGCGGCCGCGCAGGCCGGACTTGAGGATCTCGTCGATGACTTCCTCGCGGGTCATCTTGGTCAGCGCCTTTTCCAGGGCCTTGTAGCCGTCGAAAGCCAGGTATTCGTCGATGTTTTCGGGGTCGATCACGCCGCAGTTGCGCAGGGCGATGCGGTGCTGATGCTTATAGAAGCTGATATCGTCCAGGGACTTGTTGGCGTCCTGCTCCTGGGTGGCATGGTCGGTGTACACCAGATGCTGCACGGGACGGCCTTTGAGCAGGTGCTCGCTGACGATCTCGTCCACATCCTCCACCTTCACGCGGGAATAGAAGGTGCCTTCGGGATATACGATAACCACGGGGCCGGCCTCGCACAGGCCGAAGCAGCCGGTGCGGATGACCTTGACTTCCTTGTCCAGGCCCTTTTCCTTGATCTGCTGTTCAAAACGCTCGATGATCTGCGCCGAACCGGAAGACGTACAGCCGGTGCCGCCGCAGCAGAGCACATGCGCGCGATAAATTTCCATGCAATTTCCTCCTCAGCGGTCAGCTTTATTTATCCTCGGCAGCGCCGATGGTATACTCGGTAACAGGACGGCCGTTCACGACGTGCTCGGCCACCACGCGGCCCACCTTTTCGGGGGTCATGTGCACGTAGGTCACCTTTTCCTTGCCGGGCAGATACACGTCCACCATGGGCTCCAGGCGGCACATGCCGATGCAGCCGGTCTGGCTGACGGTGACCTTGCTCAGGCCGCGCTTGTTGATCTCATCCATGAACGCCATCATCACGGGACGCGCGCCGGCGGCGATGCCGCAGGTAGCCATGCCGATGACCACGCGGATGTTTTCGTTCTCGTCTTCCTTGCGCAGGTTGATGCGCTGCAGGGTGCGCTGACGGATGGCTTCCAGTTCAGCCATTGATTTCATAGGATCACACCTCCAAAAATCGGTTCAAGCTCTTCCCGGATGGCTTCCAGCATCCAGGCGGCGATTTCGGGTTCGTTCAGGGGAACGTCTCCCAGCGCCTGCCGCACTTCGCGGGTATCGAAGCTCATTTCGCCCTTGGGCGAGGAGCATTCCAGCAGAAAATCCGGCTTTTCCGGATTGGCGGTGACCAGCGCCACGACGGTGCCGGGCAGATCGCCCAGGGGCAGGCAGTCGATGCTGTCGCCGTGCAGCGTGGCCGTAAGCACGGTGCCGACGCCCACCCGGCTTTTGACGTCGATATCGCCGCCGGTCAATCGCGCGTTCTGCGCCATCAGCGGGATACCGAGCCCTACCTTGCGGGTGGTACGCGTGGTGCCGAAGGGGCTCATGACCCTTTGCAGCAGTTCTTCGTCCATGCCGCAGCCGTCGTCCCTGATCGTCAGGGTAATCAGCCTGGTTTCATCCACGCTGACGCCGATCGTCACCAGCCCGGCATTGGCCCGCACGCTGTTTTCCGCAAGATCCAGGATGTGCAGCGACAGGTCTCGCATGGGATTTACTCCTTATATTTAGCCAGGATGCCGGGAACATCGTCGGGCACCAGACGGCCGTACACCTCATCGTTCACGGTCATGACGGGAGCCAGACCGCACGCGCCGAGGCAGCGGGTGGCCTGCAGGGTGAACAGCCCGTCATCGGTGGTATCGCCCACGGGGATCTTGAGCTCTTCGCTCAGGCGCTCAAGCACCTTCTGGCTGCCCTTCACGTAGCAGGCGGTGCCCAGGCACACGCTGATCACATACTTGCCAGCGGGCTTCAGCTTAAACTGGGAATAGAAAGTGGCAACGCCGTACACTTCGCTCAGCGTAACGCCCAGCCCTTCGGCGATGGCCTTCTGCACATCCAGCGATACGCAGCCGAAGATATTCTGCGCGCGCTGCATCACAGGCATCAACGCACCGGGCTGATCCTTGAGCTCCGCAATCACCTGATTCAGCTGCTCAAACTTTTCCTTGTTGTCCGGCATGATAGGATAACCCTCCTTTTTATAGGCCTGATGTATACTTGATACACACACCAATTTATTGTATCACGTTTATCGAAGAAATGCACGTACTTTTTTATCCATTTTTATCGATATCGCGAGATTTTTTTAAATTCACAAGAAGCGCCGGGATAAAAATGGTGAAAATAAACAAGGAGCGCGGCGGGCGCGGCGCTCCCGTCGGTCTCCCTGTTCTTCCGTATCCTTGTTTTTCCGGGAATCGGCATTCCGCCGTTTTTCCTTATACTGTCTGTCTGGAGCGCATCCAGGAAAGCAGATCGTCCACCGTGCGGTGGTTCAGGCGCAGGGCGTGTTCGCGCTCGGCGATGTCGCCCAGGTAGTGGGCGTCGCTGTTATGCAGCACGTGGCGGCCCCGCAGCGCTTTTTCGTCGCAGGGCAGCAGCCGCCACATCTCCACCGTGGTGTAAAAATAATCCTCGGGCATAAAGCCCAGATTGACCAGCAGGCCGTGGCTGCCGCGGTTGATGTGGGCGGGCACGGGCACGCCGCCGAAGCCGAGCACCCGCATCGTGGCCTCGTGCAGGCTGAAATCGGTCGCGCCGATCAGCAGGGCGTCCTCCTCGTCGGTCTGCTCGTCGTCGCTGTTCATCACGCGCTGATTGCCGAAAAACGAAGGCTTGTTTTTCTTTTTCGGCAGGTGCTCCTTTACCAGCTTCCCGAACTCCAGCGCCGCCGCGACGTCCGGAAAATACCCCAGCAGGTGCACGTCCTCCCGCGTGGTGATCTCCATGCCGGGCAGCAAAAGCAGCCCGTAAGCGTCGCACACCTCCTGGACGGCGGGCAGATTGCGGGCTGTATTATGGTCGGTAACGGCGATGATATCCAGGCCCTTGATCCTGGCCATGCCGCAGATATTGCAGGGGGTCATATCGTCGTCCCCGCAGGGCGACAGGCAGCTGTGGATATGCAGGTCGGCAAAGTACTCCATCGGATCAGTCCTTGTCCGGCACGCCCGCGGCGTGCAGGCGGCCGCAGATCTCGTATCCGCTCAGCGGGCTTTCCAGCACGCAGATGCCTTCCTCCACGGCTTTCTCGATGCTCTCCTTCTCCATCCGGATCGATTCGGGCATGATCACGCAGGCCATATCGTGCAGGGCGGCCACGGCGATGACGTTCATATGGATCTGCACCGTCACCCAGGCCATGCCCTCCTGGCCGTGCGCCATGACCCAGCTGAGCAGATCGCAGGTGTAGCCGCAGAGCACTTCCTTTTCGGGATCGGCCTCGGGCGTGATCACTTTGGCCTCGATCAGGGGAATGATATCTTTGATTTTCATTGTCTGTCTCCTTTTATCTCCTCGTCTGCGCCAGTTCCACCATCTGCTCGGCCATGGTCTGCAGCTTGTCGCGCATTTTATGGATGCATTCCATTTCGTTGGCGTAGCCCAGCACGATATCCTCGGCGAAGGAGCGGCAGGTCGGGCTGCCGCAGCTGCCGCAATCGTAGCCCGGCAGATCGGCGATGATCTCGTTCATGCGCTGCAGCTTCTGCATGGCTACGGTGAGATTGTCGTCCAGCTTCATGGCGGTATTGGGCTCGATCGGCTTGTCCATGCGCGTGGCGTACTTGTTGAGCTCGGCGGCCGTCACGCTCTGCTGCGGCGTGCTGTCGCAGCGCGCCCTTGCGGCGGCCACCAGCTTCCGGATGGAGTTTTTGGCCACGTAATTGTTTTCAAAGGTCAGCGGGCCGCCGACGCAGCCGCCGGTGCAGGCGTTGCCCTCGAAGAAGGTCAGATCGCTGAGCTTGTTGTTTTCGATCTCCTCCAGCACGCGGATGCAGTTCTGGATGCCGTCCACGCTCAGGGCGTTTTCCTGGAAAATGCTCTGGGTCTCGCCGCTGGATGTGGCCCAGCCGATGCCGTAACTGGTCGAGGAAGGATGCAGCTTTTCCTCCGCCTGGATCTTGCTGATCAGCGGACGCAGATGGCCGTAAATCTCCATCATGCTGATGGCGCTGGTGACGGCGGAGGTCCTCTGCCCCAGCGGGGACGCGATGGCGGTCATTTTGGCCGGGCAGGGGGTGATGAAGAAAACGCCCACCTGCTCGGGGCGGCAGTCATGCGCCTTGCAGAACTCGGCCCGCGCGATCTGCGCCGCCACCTCCATGGGCTGGCGCACGTCCACGATGTGCGGGATCAGATCGGGAAATCGCACCTGGATCAGGCGCACGACCGTCGGGCAGGCGGAGGAGATCAGCGGCCTTGGCAGGCTCGGCTCGCGGAGCTTTTCGCTGATGGCGCGGGCCACCACGTCGGCGCCGCGCGCAACCTCGAACACATCGTCGAAGCCCAGCCTTTTCAGCGCGGCCAGTATCACGCCCACGTCGGCGACGCCGCGGAACTGGCCGTACAGCGAAGGCGCGGGCAGCGCGATTTTATATGGAAAGAGCTTGATATCCTCCAGGCTGTCGGTGATCGCGACCTTGGCGTGGTAATCGCAGATGCGGATGCACTCGCCGCAGTCTATGCAGCGCTCGTCCAGGATATGCGCGCGGCCCTTGCGCACGCGGATGGCCTCGGTGGGACAGTGCATCAGGCAGTTGGTGCAGCCCTTGCACAGCTCCTTATCCAGGCGTACCGAATGATAACGGGGTTTTGAATCCATATCGCTGTCCTCTCACTCAGGCAAGGCGGAAGCCCATATCGATGGTCGTTCCCTCGCCCACTTTGCTGGTAATATTGAAATCGTCGGCGTTGCGCTTCATGTTTGGCAGGCCCATGCCCGCGCCGAAGCCCAGGCTGCGCGCCGTTTCGCTGGCGGTGGACCAGCCCTCGCGCATCGCGAGATCCACGTCGGGAATGCCCGGGCCGCGGTCGGCGCTGATCAGGCGCACGGCCTCGGGGGTGACTTCCAGCGTCAGCACGCCGCCTTCGGAATGGATCACCAGGTTGAGCTCGACCTCATAGCTGGCTACCGAAACCCGGCGCAGCACGCTGGCGGGCACGCCCAGCTGCTTGAGCTGGCGCTTGATGTCGGCCGAGGCTTCCCCCGCGTGATCGTAATCCGCCATTTCGACGGGATATTCCTTGTGTATCAGGGCGCTCATTGTCTTTCCTCGCTTTCCGGCCACTCGATGGGCACGCCGCGCAGCCCCGCTTCATACAGCAGGCCGCAGGCGGAAAAGGCCGTCGCCTTGGTGGTGATCACGACCAGCTCCTGCTCGTCGGCCTGCTCCAGAATGTCGTCCCCGGGCACCTTGCCGCGGACGAACACCAGGCATTTCAGGTCCAGCATATCGGCAGTGCGCAGCACATGGGGATTGGTCAGCCCCGTGATCAGCACCGTTTTTTCATTGACAAAGGCCAGCACGTCGCTCATCAGGTCGGAACAGCAGGCCGTATAAACCGGGGTATCGATCCGTTCCTGTCCGCACAGCACCCGGGCGTGCAGCACCCGGACCATATCCGCAATCGTCATTCTGTTTTCCCCTTTTCGTTTCAGGTCGTTTTGCCGGTTGTGTTTGTCTATATTGTACCGATAGCCCGCCACTTTGTCAATCCGTGAAACGCAGGCAAAAAACGACGAGGGCGCTGCCCTCGTCGTTCTCCCAGATTTTTTCACATCTTATACTATTCTCAGTATCGCGCGCAAGCCCTTGCGCAGGGCGCGGGGCGTACAAAGCAACGCCAAGACGGAAAAGACACCCAAAGATGATAAGATTTTAGATTGAGAATAGTATTAGCCCTAAAACGAACCGCCTTATTCCAGGATATTGGAGGTGATGAAGTCCACGCCGCAGTCGATCATGCGCTGGGCGTCCTCCGGCGTATCGACGGTCCAGACGTTGACCTTGACGCCGTTTTCGTGCAGCTGGCGGACATACTCGGCGGTCAGGTATTTATAGCAGATATCCAGATCGAGTCGGTACTTGACCAGGGTATCCATGAGCCAGTCGGTGGGCTCCTTGATCAGGAACTGCGCGCGCTGCTCCGGCAGGCGCTCGCGGATGCAGATCATATTGGGCAGATCGAAGGAGATGAAGATCACCTGCTCGAGGTATTCTTCCTGCCGGATGATATCGATGATGCGGTCGATATCCTCGGGCGCGAAGTGGTTTTTGAGCTCCAGCACGGCGGTCTTTTCGTATTTTTTGCAGATATCGATATACTCCCGCAGGCTGGGCATGATCAGATCGCGCCGGCCTTTTTTGCCGTCGGTATCCAGCAGGCGCACGGCGCGCAGCGTTTCGTAGCTGGTCTTTTCCACGATCATTTCATCGCCGGCCACGCGCGCGGTATTGTCGTCATGGATAACGATAAAATGCCCGTCCGCCGTGCGGTGCACATCGGTCTCGATGCCGAAATGCGTCCGCTGCCCCGCTGCCACAAAGGCGGAGGCGGTGTTTTCCTTTTCCAGGCCGCTCATGCCCCGGTGCGCGATCATCGGGGGTTTGCCCGGCATGTTCAGACGAATGGTGCCTTTCATACGGATTGCCTTTCTCGATCATTTCATGGCGGCTTTGCTCATGCCGGTCATGATGTATTTTTGCAGGATCAGGAACAGGAGCACGATGGGGATGATCGCCATCACGGCGCCGGCCATGATCTCGTTGAAGTTGGATACGTACTGGCCGGCGTACGTCTCCTTCAGCCGCTGCACGCCCACGGCGATGGTGCGGCTCGCCTCGGACTGCGTGACCATCTTGGGCCAGAAATAGCTGTTCCAGCCGTTGATAAAGCTGATGATGCTCACGGTGATCAGCGTGGGCTTGCACATGGGGCACAGAACGTGCACGATGGTGCCGAAGCGCCCCATACCGTCTATCTTGCCCGCCTCGATATAGCTGTTGTCCACGGCCATGAAGTTCTGGCGCAGCATGAAGATGAAGTACGCGCTGACCATGTTGGGCAGGAACACGCCGGCCCAGGTATCGATGGCGTTCAGGCGCGAAATGGTGACGTAGATCGGCACGAAGGTGACCTGAATGGGCACCATCAGCGCGCCGAGCACCAGCATGAACAGCAGGTTCTTGCCCTTGAAATCGCCCTTGGAAAAGCCGTAGGCCGCCATCACGCCGATGGTCATTTCGCCCAGCATCATGACGACGGTGGTCACCAGGGTATTGAGCAGATACCGGTCGAACGGCGCTTTTTTGAGCACGTTGGGATAATTGGCCCAGATGAACTTATCCGGCCACAGCGTAGGCACGGCCCGCAGCAGCTCGTCCGAGGTCTTGAGCGAGGAAATGACCATCCAGTAAATGGGGAACAGCGATATCACCACCACCAGGATGGCCGCCGCGTACTGCGCGACGATGCGGTAAATGCCGTGCGCCATCTGCAGGTGCTCGTCGGCCTGCACGATGGGCGAAACGAAGCGCATGTACAGCCCGCAGACCAGCACCGCGGCCAGGATCGCAAGACCGATCCACCCGAAGGCGGGATAGCTGCCGGCGATCAGGTTCAGATCCTGGTGGAAATTGTACTCGATGAAATCGGGCTGCAGGCGCGCCTCCTCGAGGCTCGAAGCCCCGGGCGCGAAGCGGTGCAGCGTGGTATGCCAGGTGACGTTGCCGAAGCCCCAGCACACGAAGAGCACGAGGGCGATGGCGGTCAGAAGCACCAGCAGGTCGAAAAAGCCGCTCTGGCGCATGCGATGCCAGTGCGATCCGGTCAGCGGCTTTGTCTTCATCTGGCGGATGCCGTCCCGCCACATGACCGGGATGGGGATCAGGATCATAAGCGCCGCCGCGGGCAGCAGCGCGTATTTCCAGCCGCCCGCCGTGCGCAGCGGCAGCAGCACCAGGGCGAAGATCAGGAGCGCGAATCCCACCAGCTCGCTGATCACGCCGATTCTCTTGTCTTTGCTCAGCCTTTTAAACATGCGGTTCCGCCTCCTTTCTTACGCGTCATAGCTGACATTGCGGTTGGAGAAGCGCATGGTGGCCGCGGTGCACACCAGCAGGATGATGAAGAACACCAGCGAGACCGCCGCGCCGCGCGCCGTATGGAAATCCTTGAAGGTCAGGTTGTAGATCCACTGCACCATCACGTTCGTGGAGGTGCCGGGGCCGCCGCCCGTCATCACGTCCACCGACTGGAACACCTTCATGCTGGCGATAAACGTGGTGACGAACAGGAACAGCGTGGTGGGCGCGAGCAGCGGCACGGTAATGAAGCGGAAGCGCTGCACGCCGTCCGCGCCGTCGATGGCCGCGGCTTCGTAATAATCCTGGCTGATGCCCTTCATGGCGGACAGGTAGATCATCATGGCGTAGCCCACAACGCGCCATCCCGTCAGGATCAGCACGCCCGAAAGCGCGGTGTCGGCGTCGATCAGCCAGTGCGGGCCCTGGATGCCGAAGAGCGACAGCGCGTAATTGAGGATGCCCTCGGACTGGCCGATGCCCGTGGCGATGGTGCTGTACAGTATCCACTGGAACACCACGGCGCTGGTGGACACGGCGATGTACTTGGGCATGAAGACCACGGCGCGCATGGCGTTGAAGGCCCGGGTCATGCGGTTGAAGAGCAGGGCCAGCAGCATGCCGCCCACCAGCGTGATCGTGACCTCCCAGAACATGTACACGCCGGTGATTTTCAGGCTTTCCCAGAAATAGCGCTTGCCCGCGCCGTTGAACATCCAGTCGAAGTTGGCGAAGCCCACGAACTCCTGCTTGCCGGTGGTCAGCACCGACATGTTGGTAAAGGAGATGCGGATCAGGTCGATGACCGGATAATAGACGAACAGCAGGAAGAGCAGCAGCGCCGGCTCCACGAAAAACAGGTCCTTCATCCGCTCCCAGCGCTGCACGCGCAGCATGACGCCGTTGAGCGCGAGCACCAGGCCGAGCAGCAGGATCATCACCGCGTAATTCATGATGGCGCTGACCGGCGCGATCGGGATATCGCCCTTGACCGAAACGTAATACGTTCCCGCCGCGGGGACGGACAGCGTGGTGGCGGCGACCGGCCTTGCGGATTCAAAGGCCGGCACCATGGCGGAATCGACCTCCTGGCCGTTCAGGCTGTTGCACAGCACGACCCGCCGCTCATGGGAGGGCAGCGAGGACAGGGCGTACAGCCGCAGTTCGCACGCGCCCTCCACCGTCATTTTCAGGCTGCGGTATTTGCTGCTGCCCGCGCCGGGGAACTTGACCGAGCGTGAAACGGTCAGCC
The DNA here is from genome assembly GCA_902761825.1 of uncultured Eubacteriales bacterium. Taxonomy (GTDB): domain Bacteria; phylum Bacillota; class Clostridia; order Christensenellales; family Aristaeellaceae; genus SFMI01. Next base: position 7,531 of record CACWLY010000065.1, on the reverse strand, counting down.
CGTTATCGAGCGCGACCGGGCTTTCCTCAGCGATAACCAGCGTCATGCGCTCCTTGGTGGCGGGAAACTGCAGCGACCCGCCCTTCAGGGCTTTTTTGGTTTCGCCCGTTTCAAAATCCTCCGCGCTGATCACCGACGAATCCGCGCCGGAAAGGGCGGCGTAAAACACATGGACGCCGCTTTCCTCGCCATCCATATCGAACGCGCCGGTCACCTTGGTGCCGGTATTGTTGGCCACCTCGCGGGCGATGAACACCTGATCGGTCATCTCCGCGAAGGGCCCGATCTGCCAGTCGCCCGCCAGATAGCCGAAAAGGCCCACCAGCATGATCAGCAGGCCAACGATCAATAGCGCCAGGCCCACGCCGCGCTGGGCCGGGGATATAAGCTGCTTCCGGCGAGTCTGCGCGCCTGCGGCTTTCACTGTGTCGCTCACGGTAAACCTCTTAAAAAATCAAGATGATGGGGAGGGGAAAAATCCCCTCCCCCGCAAATTTGCATCGCGCGTCCGGTTGTTATTTCACGGCGTCCAGCTCGGCCTGGATTTCGACGGCCAGCTGATCCAGCGTCTCCTGGATGGGAGCGCCGTTGTTGTAGATCTCGCCCAGGGCCTCGCGCCACAGATTGCCGCAGTTGTTGTAAGCGGGGTTCTGGTTGCGGGGGTTGATCCAGGACGCCATCTTGATGATGGGATCCATCGCGGGCTTCTTGGCCAGGTATTCCTGATACTCGGGCAGATCCACAACGCTGCCGCGGGTGGGCAGATAGCCGGTGTTATCGGACCAGTACAGGTTGATTTCGGGGCTGGCCATGAACATCATGAACTGCCAGGCCGCGTTCTTCTGGGCCTGAGGAGCCTTGGCGGGGATGAAGATGGCGGCGCCGCCGACCTCGCTCTTGAAGGACTCGCCGTCGCTGCCGCCGGGCAGCCACGCCATGCCGACCTCGAAGCGGGCGGATTCATCCTCCAGCGCGTTGACGCGGTTCACATAGGTGGTGTACAGGGAGGAGGTATGGAACACGCTGAACGCGCCGCCGGCGATGAACAGATCGCGCATGTTGGAGGAAGCGCCGCTGCCGATGGCATAATAGGCGTAGCCCTTGTCGATCCATTCCTTGATCTTGGTGTTCAGCTCCACGCTCTTTTCGCTGTTGACGTCGGTGGTGCCCTCGGCGGTCACGATCTGCACGCCGTTGTTCTTGAACAGCATCTCATGATACCAGTAGTCCCAGCCGCCGAACACGGTGCCGTACCGCTTGGTGGTGCCGTCCTCGTTGAACAGGGTGGCCTTCTCCAGGAAAGCGTCCATATCGTCGATGGTCCTGGGCATGGTGATGCCTTCGGCCTCGGCGGCGGTCTTGTTGTAATACATGCACTGGGTGGAGATCAGATAGGGCAGGGCGATCTGCTCGTCGTCATAGCTGGTGGAAGCCAGCAGGCCCTCGCCGAAGTCCTCCACGTCGTAATCAAAGGCGTCGATATAGGGATCCAGCACTTCGCACAGTCCGGCCGCGCCGTAGGAGGCGGGATAGGAGGTGTTGCAGCACACCAGCGCGGGCACGGCGTCCGCGGCGTCCGCGGCGCGGAAAGCGGTGTCGATTTCGGCGTAAGCGCCCATGTACTTGGGCACCACGGTGATGCCCATGTCGTTTTCGGCGTTGAACTTGTCGACCATGTACTTGATCTGCTCGTCGAACTGGCTCTCGTGTGCGTGCCACCATTCGATGGTGATGGGCTCGGTCACGTCAAACTCGGTGGCGGCCATGGCGGAAACCACGGGCAGCATCATGACGGCGACCAGAAGCAGCGCAATCAGTTTTTTCATGTTACGGTTTCTCCTTTACATTGTTTTGCACGCAAAAAACAGGAATCCTCCTCGTCTCTTTCGCATGCATATTTCTGGAAATACTATACCAGATATCCCATGTCTTGTCAATAGGCGGAAGAAGAATCCGGGCGATGTAAACGTTAGAAGCTGGTCAGCAGGAACACCCGGTCCATGGGGTTCACGGAGGCGTTCCCGGGATCCATATATTTTTCGGCGGCCGATTCAAACAGCACGCAGATGCCTTCCGGCACGGTGCACAGGCATTCTGTCATGGGCGGGCAGATCAGCGCGGCCTCCAGCCGGTTGCTGTCCAGGATCCACAGGGGCACCTTCTCCCCTCCGATCTCCACATAGGTATCGGGCGAATCGTCGTGCACGTCGGCGTAGCGGTAGATCGCGGAGCTGTTGCGGCGGCCGTAGGACTGGCTCAGATAGATCACGCCGTCCAGGGTGGTGATTCCCTGAATGCGCTCGGTCATGGAAAGGATATAGTCCGGGGCGTCGAAATTATCGCGCCCGGCCATCACATAGCCGCAGGTCCAGGCCTTCTGCATGCCGTCGGCCGTTCTGATGTAATGGCTGCGGTCGGTAGGATAATCGCCGGTATACTGAAACTCGCCCACCCAGAGCACGCCCTCGGCATAGCAGCAGTAAGAGGAGTTGACCGGCACGGGGATCTCCTCCTCAAAGCGGCATTCCCCCGACGCCGGCAGCGCGAGGAACGCGGATTTCGGGATGCGATAAAGCATGTGCGCGTTGGACAGATAGATATCGTCCCCGGTCACGCACACGCCGCCCGCGTGGCCGTCGTACACGCTTCCGTCCGCGTAGCGCAGCGACGCCTCGCGGGTGATATCGCCCGTTTTCCTGTCCACCGCCACCAGCGCGCTCGCGCCCTTGTCCGTCCGGTATCCGGCGAACAGCAGCCAGTCCTCCTCCGGCATCCAGGCGATGCCCTGGGGAATCAGCCCTTCCGTCAGTCCCGGAATCAGCAGCGACAGTTCCCCGCTCCGGTAAAACCTGTCGTACATCGCGTCGGTCTGCGCGCAGTCGGTAACGGAAGTTACGGTATAGCGCGGCGTATCCGCGCCCAGCGCCATATGCGCCGTCAGCGCGACCAGCAGCGTCACGATAAAAAGCAAAAGAAACTTACTCATATGCGTCCTCCGGTTCGTTTGTTTTCACGACCATCATATCACAGACCGGGGATCGGGGCAAGGATTCTCTTTTTTTCAGGCCCGGCCGGAACGTTTTTCTTCCGTTCGCCGCGCGGAAGGCCTTGACAGGCGACCGATCGTTCGCTATAATGAGAAGCGAACGTCCGGTCACCTTTTTGCAAGGAGGTCTTCTGATGGCGAGCGATACGAGGGAAAGGATCCTGGCGGCCGCGCTGGACATGTTTTCCCGGAACGGGTACGCGGGTACGAACATCCGCGAGCTGGCGGCTTCGGTGGGGCTGGTCAAGTCGTCCACCTACAAGCATTTCGGGAGCAAGGAGGAAATCTGGGACGCCCTGCTGGACGAAATGATCGCTTATTACGGCGCGCGTTTTGGCTCCCCCGACCGCCTTCCCCCCGTGCCCGATTCGCCGGAAGAGCTGGTCACGCTGACGATGCGGCTGGTCGATTTCACCGTTCACGATGAAAAAGTCGTCAAGACGCGGAAGCTGCTGACCATCGAGCAGTTCCGCGACGGCCGCGCGAGGGCGCTGGCGACGAAGCATTTTCTGACCGGCCTCACGGAGATGTTCACGCGCGTTTTCTCCGGCATGATGGACAAGGGGCTGCTGCGCCGGGACGATCCCGCGATGGTCGCCTTCGCCTACACCGCGCCGATCTCGGCGCTCATCCACCTCTGCGACCGGGAGCCGGAAAAGATACCGGAAGCGCTCGCGCAGACCGAAGCGTTCTGCCGGCATTTTATCAAGGTATACGGCGCGCGCGGGCAGGACGGCGAAGAAAGCCGCTGAAGCGGAGAAAGGGCAGATGAAGCTGCCGGAAAGGACAATCGGAATGGACAGACCGATCACCACGCTGTTCATGCTCATGTCGGTGGACGGAAAGATCAGCACCGGCGCGACGGACGAGCTCGACGTGGACCGGGATTTTCCCGGCATCCCTGGGCTGAAGGAAGGGCTGCATCAGTATTACGAGATCGAGCAGACAACCGATCTTTGGTCCTTCAACACGGGCCGCGTACAGGCGAAAATGGGCGTCAACGAAAAGGAGACGCCGGCGAAAACCCCGGTATCCTTCGTTCTGCTGGACAATCACCATCTCAGCGGGCGCGGCGTAAGGTACTTCTGCGCTAAATCAAAGCGGTTTGTTCTGATCACCTGCAACAGGGAGCATCCGGCCTTCCGCGAAAGCGAGGACAATCTTTCCATTATTTATCAGGAAAAGCTGTCGCTGGCCGGCGCATTGAGCGAGCTGAAGGAACGATTCGGCTGCGAACGCCTTACCGTTCAGTCGGGCGGGACGGTGAACGGGCTGTTCCTGCGCGAAAAGCTGCTTGACTTTGTGGATATCGTCGTCGCGCCCGCGCTGATCGGCGGAAAAGAGACGGCCACGCTGATCGACGGGCGCTCCCTGCGGACAAAGGACGAATTATCCCAATTGGGCGTGCTGCGGCTGATCGAAGCGAAGGCTTTGCGGGATTCCTACGTGCGGCTGCGCTATCAGGTGATCGGCTGACCGGCATCCCCCGGAACGTTATACGGGAAAGGAAACGGAACAATGAAAATCCTTGTGCTGAACGGAAGCCCCAAGAAAAAGAGCGACACCTTCCGCCTGACGCAGGCCTTTCTGAAGGGCCTGAACGCCGACGACCGCCACACGGTGAACATCGTCAACGTCATTGACCGGCGGATCGCCCCCTGCCGGGGCTGCTTCGGCTGCTGGGCGCGCGGGGACGGCCGCTGCGTCATAAACGACGATCAGAACGCGATCCTCGATCTGTACCGGGAGGCGGACGTGATCATCTGGAGCTTCCCCCTGTACTGCTACGGCATGCCCTCCCACCTGAAGGCCGTGCTCGACCGCACGATCCCGCTGGTCCGGATGAAAATGCAAAAGCTGTCGGACGGCACGGTGCGCCACGAGGCGCTGGCCGATTTTTCCCGCACCCACACGCTGGTCATCTGCGGCTGCGGTTTTCCCCACTGGGAAGGCAATTTCGACGGGCTCAGACAGATGTGCAAAGTCTGTTTCTGCGATCCCGATATGGTCTGCGTGCCCGAAACGCCCCTGCTGAACGTGCCCGAAGCCGCGGTCGTGGCCGACCCGCTGCTGGCGCGCTTCGAGAAAGCCGGGGAGGAGTACGGCAGAACGCTGCGCCTGTCCCGCGAAACGGTCGCCGGACTGGAAAAGCCCATGATCCCCGCGGAGGAATACATCCGGCAGGTGAACGGAAGCGTATAACCGCAAAACCCTTTTTGATTCAGACAGGAGGCGCGCCATGAAACGCTGCATTGTTTCCGCTCCATGCAGAGTCTGAGGAGGCTGTATGGAGGAAAAATTTTCCTCAGGCTCTGTTCCTGTGTCATAAATCGAAGCATGAGAAGGAGCAGAGAAAATGAAAAGCAAGAATTGTTTACGGGATTTCTATATTCTTTGGAGCACCCAGAGCCTGTCGCAGCTGGGAAGCGCGATGACCGGCTTCGCGCTGACGCTGTGGCTTTACGAAAAGACCGGCTCGGCGCTCAGCACAGCCACCCTGACGATCTGCACCTACGCGCCGTACGTGATCATGAGCATATTCGCCGGGGCGATATCCGATAAATACGATAAGAAGAAAACCATGCTGGTCTGCGACGCGCTGGCGGCGCTGACCACCGTTCTGGTGTTCGTCCTGTACAGGACGGACACGCTGTCCTTGTGGCACCTCTACGCCATCAACGCGGTCTCCGGCCTGATGAACACGGTGCAGCAGCCCGCGTCCGAAGTGGCTTACACCCTGACGGTACCCAAGGCGTTCTATCAGAAGGCCAGCGCGTATCAGTCGCTGTCCAGATCGGTGATCAGCATCGGAAACCCGCTGATCTCCTCGGCGCTGTACGGGCTGGCCGGACTGGAAGCCGTGATCGCCGTGGACATGGCCACGTTTGCCGTCGCCTTCCTCGCGCTGCTGCTCTTCATCCGGCTCCCCGACGTTCAGCGCGAAGCCGGGAAAGAAGAAAAGGTGCTGACGCTGGCGAAAGAAGGGCTGCGCTTCCTCCGGGAGCATCGGCTGGTGCTGGATGTGATTCTCTTCATGTCGGGCGTCAACCTGATCGCCTCGGCCTTCGACGCGGTATTGCCCGCGCTGGTGATCCCGCGGCATGGCAACGGCGCGCTTGGGCTCGTGACCTCCTGCTCCGGCGTCGCCATGGTGCTGGGCAGCATGCTGGCTACGATGATGCCCCGTCCCAAAAACCGCGTGCGCGTCATCTATCTGACCATGCTGTTCTCCCTGGGGACCGAAAACTTCCTGCTTGCGTTCTCGCGGAATCCCGTTTTGTGGTGCGCGGGCCAGGTGATCGGCTGGATGCTGGTTCCCGTCATGAGCGCCAACCAGAACGTCATCATGCGCAATACGATCCCCGTCGCGCTGCAGGGCAGGGTATACGCCTGCAGGAACACGCTGCAGTTCTTCACCATTCCGATCGGCCTGGCGCTGGGCGGGTTCATGGTGGACAGCGTCTGCGAACCGTTCATGCGCGCGAACCAATCCAGCGCGGTGCTGACCGCGCTGTTCGGAAGCGGCAAGGGCTCGGGCGCGGCGCTGATGATGTTCGCGCTCGGGGCCGCGGGGGTTATCCTGTGCCTCGTCACCGGGCGGAAGCTCAAAAAATACCGGTATACGGACGAAGAAAGCGAGGAGGGCTGACCGTGGAGGAAAGCGTCGCGGGCCTGATCCCGCGCGAGCTCATCGGAGCCGTTATACAGGCGCTTCTGTTTGCGCTCGCGCCGCTGGCCGTCTGGTTTTTCACCGCGCGCAGAAAAACGCCGTTTTTCCGGTGGATCGGCCTCAAAAAGCCGGCGTGCGCTCAGGCGGGAAAAACCGTCCTGCTTGCCGCTGCCGCGGCCCTGGTTTACATCGGTGCGATGACGGGTTGCGTAAAGCTGCTGCCCGAGGGCGTGACGACCGCAGGCTCGCAGTTCGCCGGGCGGGGCCTTGCGGCGCTGCCCCTGATCTTCATAAACGCGTTCCTCCGCACGGCGCTGTCGGAGGAGATCCTGTTCCGCGGTTTTATCCTGAAACGCGCGCAGGAAAAGCTCGGCTTCCGGGCCGCCAACCTGATCCAGGCGCTCCTGTTCGGCCTGATGCACGGCGTTCCGTTCGCCATCGCCACGAAAAGCGCGGCGGCCTTTCTCCTGCTCACGCTGGCGCCCGGGCTTTTCGGGTGGTATCAGGGCTGGCTGAATGAAAAGCAGTGCGGAGGCTCGATCCTTCCGAGCTGGCTGCTGCACGGCTGCATGAACCTGGCGACCGGTATTCTGTCGCTGTAATTTGAGCAGGATGGACTTCAATGCCGATCCGGCGGCGCGGCTGGCGGCGTTTGTCTCCCCGTGCTCTCCGGTGATGATTTTCCCGTGGATCTGTTTGCTGAACAGCATGGGCGTGTTCTAATACTATTCTCAGTATAAAAGATTATCAGATTTGGGATGGATTTTTCGCCCTGGCTAAGCTGAATGGAGGGAGGCGTAGCAGCGCTACGTTGA
>CACWLY010000064.1:11125-21181 GCA_902761825.1 uncultured Eubacteriales bacterium | reverse complement strand
CGTAGCGCTGCTACGCCTCCCTCCATTCAGCTTAGCCAGGGCGAAAAATCCATCCCAAATCTGATAATCTTTTATACTGAGAATAGTATAAAAAAGAGCGGGAAAAACGGCGAGGGGAGCGCCCACGCCGTTTTTCCCGCCCTGTCGGTTCAGCGGATCTGGCCGTCGCCGAGCACGACGTACTTATAGGTGGTGAGTTCTTCCAGCCCCATCGGGCCGCGCGCGTGCAGCTTCTGGGTGGAAATGCCCATTTCGCAGCCAAGGCCGAACACGCCGCCGTCGGTAAAGCGGGTGGACGCGTTGACGTACACGGCGGCGCTGTCCACGCGCCGGGTGAATGCGTCGGCCGCGGCGGCGTCCCGCGTCAGGATGGCTTCGCTGTGGCCGGTGGAATGCAGGGCGATGTGCGCGATGGCGTCGTCCACGCTGTCCACCACCGCGACGGCGAGGATATAATTGAGAAACTCGGTATCGAAATCACGGGCGCCCGCGGGCGTGCCGGGAATGATCGCGGCGGCGCGCTTGTCGAGCCTGAGCTCCACCGGCGGCAGGCCTTTGGCGCTGCGCTCCTCCGTCAGAAGGCGGTGCAACCGAGGCAGCAGCGCGGGCGCGATATCCCGGTGAACCAGCAGCACTTCGGCGGCGTTGCACACCGACGGCCGGCTGCATTTGGCGTTTTCGATGATCGTGAGCGCCTGGTCGATATCGGCGCTCGCGTCGACGTAGATATGACAGATACCGGTCCCGGTCTGGATGCAGGGCACCTTCGCGTTTTCCATGCAGGCGCGGATCAGCCCGGCGTTTCCGCGGGGGATCAGCAAATCGACCAGCCCCTCGGCCTCCATCAGATCCCGCGCGCTCTGGCGCGTGCGGTCCTCGATCATCCCCACCAGCGCGGCGGGGAATCCCGCCTCCTCCAGGCCCTTATGGATGGCGTCCACAATGGCCGCGCTGGAGCGGAAAGCCTCCTTGCCTCCGCGCAGCACCATGGCGCTGCCCGCCTTGAGGGCCAGGGCCGCGGCGTCCGAGGTCACGTTGGGACGGCTTTCGTAGATCATGGCGATCACGCCCATGGGCGCGGAAACGCGCTGGATCGTCAGCCCGTTGGGGCGCTTTTCGCTGCGCAGGATCCGGCCCACCGGATCGGGCAGCGCGGTCACGTCCTCGACGCCGGCCGCCATCGCTTCGATACGCGCTTCGGTCAGCGTCAGCCGGTCCACCATGACCGGGCCGAGCGCTTCGCGGTATTCCTCCACGTCGGCGCGGTTGGCCGTCAGGATGGCTTCACGGTTTTTCCGCAGCTGCCGCGCGATGCAGCGCAGCATTTCGTTTTTCTGTTCAGGGGCGGCCGTCGCCAGCAGCGGGGCGGCCGCTTTCGCTTCCCGAAGGATCTCCTGCGTGGATCGCATCATTCTTTCCTCCCGATAAACCGCGTGCCGAGGGGCTTGCCCTCGATCACGTCGTACAGCACGGCGGGCTTGGCGCCGTTCAGGATCAGCATATCCGTGCCCGCCTCCATGCAAAGCCTCGCGGCGGCCAGCTTGGTAGCCATGCCGCCCGTGCCCAGCGCCGAGCCGCTTCCGCCGGCGGCGGCGAGCACCGCGTCGGTCAGCTCGCGCACTTCGGGGATCAGCTCGGCTTCGGGGTGCACGCGCGGGTCGGCGGTGTACAGTCCGTTGATATCCGACAGCACGATCAGCAGATCGGCCCGGACGCTGACGGCCACGAGCGCGCTGAGCGTATCGTTGTCGCCCACGGCGATTTCGTCGGTGGCGACGGTGTCGTTTTCATTGATGACCGGGATCGCGTCCCAGGCCAGCAGCCGCAGCATGGTGTTCGCAAAATTGCGGTGCCGCGTTTCATCGCGCATGTCCTCGCCCGTCAGCAGGATCTGCGCCGCGGTATGGTTGTATTCCGAAAACAGCTTGTCGTACACATACATCAATTCGCACTGGCCCACGGCGGCGGCCGCCTGCTTGGAGGGCATATCCTGGGGCCTTTCCCTGAGCCGGAGTTTGCCAACGCCCATGCCGATCGCGCCGGAGGACACCAGCACGATCTCATGCCCGGCGTTTTTGATGTCGCTGAGCACCTGGCACAATTCCTCCACCCGGCGGATATTGAGCCGTCCGGTGCCGTGGGTCAGCGTGGAGGTACCCACCTTGATTACGATCCGCATTTTTCTCTCCTGTCGTCAGATGGCCTTTTCCAGGCTCATATCGATGCCTTTGCCGGTATGCGCTGCACCTTTCGGCACGATAAAGCGCAGCGCCGCGGGCACGCATTCGACCGTGAAGCGCTCGCCCGCCTCGATCTCGCCGTCCAGGCAGATCATGCATTCCCGCGGCGCGGTCACTTCGATCTTCCGCGCGCGGCGGTAAACGATCACGTCCTTCATTTTGGGGCTGTCCAGGTGCTCGCCCCGCTGGTACAGGCCGATCAGCCTGCCGAAGCTCAGGCGCGAGAGCGGACGCACCATGCAGACCTCCAGCATGCCGTCCGAGACCGAAGCGCGCGGCGCGCAGCGGAAGCTGCCGCCCACGTATTCGCCGTTGGCGAAGGTGCACAAAAGGATCTTGCCGTCGCAGAGCGTTTCGCCGTCGGCGACGACGCGAAAGGCGTTCTTCATGCCGTCGATCAGCGTGGAAATCACGGCGGGATAATAGGAGCGCGGGCCGCGGAACAGCGGGAACCGCCGGAAATTGACCATGCGCGCCGCGGCTTTCGCCTCGAAGCCGATATTGACCACGTTGACGGCGTAGCGGTCGTTGACGCGGATCAGGTCGACGGGATGGCAGGGCGCTTCGGTCAGACCGCGGAGATCCAGGAACGCGCGCCTGCCGCCGTAATACTTGACAAAATCGTTGCCGCTTCCGCAGGGATAGCAGCCCACCGCGGCATGCGCGCAGCCCGCCGCGCCGTTGACCACCTCGTTCAGCGTGCCGTCGCCGCCGCAGGCGTAAAAGCGCAGTTCCTCCATCGTGCTCCGGCAGATGCCGCGCACAAAGCCCGTGGCGTCGTTCGCTCCCTGCGTAACATAGACTTCGCAGGCCGGCAGGCTCTCCACGGCCCGCTGGATCGCGGGCGCGGCGTTCTCGGGACCGGAATGGGGATTGACAATAAAAATGTGCCGCATGCGGCGGGCCTCCTCTTGCTTTTGCAAGCGATAATGGGTACAATAAGAAAAGGCGATTTCATGCCAATAAAGTATTATCGCATTTCATTTATATGTTGTCAAGGAGGAACTCGTGGGCGCGAAAAAAGCAAAAAATCCCAATCCCTACGCCAAGCCGGCGCCGAAAAAGACGCCCTGGGGCGCGATCATCGCCATCGCCGCGGTGGCCGTCGCGCTGATCGCGGGCGGCATCGCGCTGTTTGGCGGGAAGAACGGGGAAACGAAAACGGAGGCCGACCTGACGGTGACGCACCGCGTGGAAATCGACGTGCGGGATTACGGCACCATCAAGGCCGAGCTGTACGGCAATCTCGCGCCCGTTACGGTGAACAACTTCGTCGATCTGGCCCGGAAGGGCTTTTACGACGGGCTGACCTTCCATCGCGTCATATCGGGCTTCATGATCCAGGGCGGCGACCCGCTGGGCAACGGCACCGGCGGCTCGGGCCAGAACATCAAGGGCGAGTTCAGCGCAAACGGCTTCGACAACCCGCTCAAGCACACCCGCGGCGTGCTTTCGATGGCCCGCTCCAGCAATCGCGACAGCGCCAGCAGCCAGTTCTTCATCATGCATCAGGCTGCGCCGCATCTGGACGGAAAATACGCCGCCTTCGGCATGGTGACCGAAGGGATCGAGATCGTGGACGCGATCTGCGCAAATACGCCGGTGCAGGATTCAAACGGCACCGTGCTGTCCGCCGATCAGCCCGTGATCACCGCGATCCGCGTCGTGGATTGATAAACCAACCGCACCGCGTGAATGGGGGATAGTATGCAGCGCAAACTGGATCGGATGCGGGAGCTGAACGCCCTGCTGAACAAGGCCGCCAGGGCCTATTATACGCTGGACGAGCCGATCATGGCCGACGTGCAGTACGACAGGCTGTATGACGAGCTGCTGACTCTGGAAAGGGAAACGGGCGTCATACTGCCCGATTCGCCCACCCATCGCGTGGGCGGCGACGTGCTGCCCGAGTTTCAGAAGCACCGGCACATCACCCGCCTGTGGAGCATGGACAAGGTGCAGAGCGAGGACGAGCTTTCGGCCTGGCTGGAACGCTGCAAACGCCTGTACGATCAGGAGGCCGGCCTGCCCGCGCTGTATTACGGGATCGAATACAAGTTTGACGGCCTGACCATCAACCTGACCTACGAAAACGGCGTGCTGACGCAGGCCGCGACACGCGGCGACGGCGAGGTGGGCGAGGCCATCCTGCCCCAGGCGCGCACGATCCGCGATATCCCGCTGACCATTCCCTATCAGGGGCGGCTGGAGGTGCACGGCGAATGCATCATGCGCCTGTCCACGCTGGAGGAATACAACAAAACGGCCGCCGTTCCGCTCAAAAACGCGCGCAACGGCGCGGCGGGCGCGCTGCGCAACCTGGATCCCAAGGTCACGGCCGAGCGCAGGCTCAGCGCCTTCTTCTACGACGTTGGCACCATCGAAAACCCGCCCTATCACGACCAGCAGGGCATGATCGCCTTCATCCGCGACCAGGGGCTGCCCGTAAGCCCGTATTTCCGCACGGCGCGCACGGCGGACGAGGTGCTCTCCTGCGTGCGCGAGATCGAGAAAAACCGCGAAAGTCTGGATTTCCTGATCGACGGCGCGGTGATCAAGATACAGGACGAGGCCATCCGCGCCGCCTTCGGCTTTACCGATAAATTCCCGCGCTGGGAGGTGGCCTTCAAGTTCGCCGCCGAGGAAAACACCACCACGCTCGAGCGCGTGACGTGGGAGCTGGGCCGCACGGGCAAGCTGACGCCCCTCGGCCACGTCGCGGCGGTGGATTTCGCCGGCGTCACCGTGCGCAAGGCGACGCTGAACAATTACGGCGACATTCTGCGCAAAAAGCTGACGCTGGGCTGCACCGTGTGGATCCGGCGCAGCAACGACGTGATCCCGGAGATCATGGGCCGCGTGGAGGACGGGACGGAAGGCCGCGAGATCGAAAAGCCCGCGGTTTGCCCCTCCTGCGGACAGCCGCTGGTCGAGCGCGGCGCCAATCTGTACTGCGTCAACCGCGTTTCCTGCCGCCCGCAGGCCGTGGCGCGGCTTGCGCATTTTGCGGGCAGGGACGCCATGGACATCGCCGGATTCTCCGAGAAAACGGCGGGGCAGCTTTACGACGTGTGCGCGATCCGCGATCCCGCCGATCTCTATCACCTGACGCGGGAGCAGCTGCTCGCGCTGGACGGCTTCAAGGAGAAAAAGGCCGATAACCTGCTTTCCGCCCTGGAAAAAAGCCGCCATTGCGCGCTGGACGAGTTTCTGTTCGCCATCGGCATCCCCAATATCGGGCGGGGCACCGCGCGCGATATCGCCGGGCATTTCGGCACGCTGCAAAAGGTGATGGACGCCGACGCCGACGCGCTGACCGCCATCCCCGACGTGGGCGGCGTCGTGGCCCAGAGCGTGGTGGAGTTTTTCAGCTTCCCGGAAAACAGGCGCATGATCGAACGCCTGCTCGGCGCGGGCGTTGCGCCCGCCGAGGCCGAGCGTCCCGAGGAGGGCGCGCCGCAGCCGCTGGCGGGCAAGACCGCGGTGGTTACCGGCACGCTGCCTTCGCTCAGCCGGAGCGAGGCCGAAGACCTGATCCGCCGGATGGGCGGGACGGCCGCCGGCAGCGTGAGCAAAAAGACCGGCTTCGTGCTGGCCGGGGAAAAGGCCGGAAGCAAGCTGGACAAGGCGCGTCAGCTTGGCATCCCCGTATTGGACGAAGCGGCGTTTTTCCAATTGATCGGAAAGGAATGACCCATGAACATCGATCAGCTTTTGGGCGTTTTGAAGCAGACCCCGGATTTTATGCAGTGCGTCACGCACTGGCATACCGACCCGGCGCGCCCCGCGCGATACGCCGACTGGCCGGACTGCGTGGATAAAACGCTGCCGCCCATGCTGGCGAAGCGCGGCGTGCGGAATCTCTATACGCACCAGGCGGCGGCCGTCGAGGCCAGCGCCAGGGGCGAGGATATCGTGGTGGTCACGCCGACGGCCAGCGGCAAAACCATGTGCTACAACCTGCCGGTGCTTTCGGCGATCCTGAAGGATCCCAACGCCCGGGCGCTGTACCTGTTCCCCACGAAGGCGCTTTCCGCCGATCAGGTGAGCGAACTGTACGAGCTGATCACGCTGCTGGGCGTGGACATCAAAACCTTCACCTATGACGGCGATACGCCCGCGGCGGCGCGCCGCGCCATCCGGCAGGCCGGGCACGTGGTGGTCACCAATCCCGATATGCTGCACAGCGGCATCCTGCCGCATCACACCAAATGGGTCAAGCTGTTTGAAAACCTGCGGTACATCGTGATTGACGAGATTCATACCTACCGCGGCGTGTTCGGCAGCAACCTGGCAAACGTATTGCGCAGGCTTCTGCGCCTGTGCGAGTTTTACGGAAGCCATCCGCAGTTCATCCTGTGCAGCGCGACGATCGCCAACCCCAAAGAGCTGGCCGAAACGCTGATCGGACGGCCCGTGACCGTGATCGACGACAACGGCGCGCCGATGGGCGAACGCCACGTGATCTTTTACAACCCGCCGGTGGTCAACGAGCAGCTGGGCATCCGCAAAAGCGTGCTGAACGAGACCATGCGCGTGGCGCGGATGCTGCTGCTCAACGATATCTCCTCCATCGTGTTCGCCAAAAGCCGGGTGCAGGTGGAGGTGCTGGTGAAGCGGCTCAAGGACCTGGTGCGCGATCCGGTGGGCAACAGCGGGCGCGTGCGCGGCTATCGCGGCGGCTACCTGCCCAGCGAGCGCCGCGAGATCGAGCAGGGGCTGCGCGCCGGAACCATCGGCACGGTGGTCTCCACCAACGCGCTCGAATTGGGCATCGATATCGGCAGCCTGACGGCCTGCGTGCTGTGCGGCTATCCCGGAACGATCGCCAGCACCTGGCAGCAGGCCGGGCGCGCGGGCCGCAGGCAGGGCACGTCGCTCACCGTCATGGTGGCGTCCAGCGCCGCCATCGACCAGTTCATCGTCACACATCCGCAGTATTTCTTCAGCCAGTCGCCCGAAAACGCGCTGCTCAATCCCGACAACCTCTACGTGCTGCTGAACCATTTCAAGTGCGCGGCGTATGAGCTGCCCTTCAAGGACGGTGAAACGCTGGGCGGCGCGCCGGGCGCGGAGGAAATGCGCGAATACCTCGAAGAGGCCGAGATCGTGCGCCATGTGGGCGATACCTGGCACTGGCAGGCCGAGGAGTTCCCGGCAAGCGAGATCAGCCTGCGCACGGCCATGACCGAGAACTTCCTGATCAACGATATCAGCGATCCCGCGCACGTGCGCGTGATCGGCGAAATGGACCGCTTCACCGTGCCCATGCTGCTGCATGAGAACGCCATCTATCTGCACGAGGGCCAGCAGTACCAGGTCGAAAAGCTGGACTGGGACGCCTGCAAGGCCTTTGTGCGCCGGGTGGAGGTGGATTATTACACCGACGCCGACCTGAACGTGAGCCTGAGCCTGCTGGATATCGCCGAGGAAAAGGAAAACGCTGCCTGGGGCGAGGTCAAGGTGACGGCGATCACGAAGCTGTTCAAAAAGATGAAGTTCGATACCGGCGAAAACCTGGGCTTCGGCCCGGTGATGCTGCCGGAAAGCGAAATGCATACCACCGCCGTCTGGTGGACGCTGAAGGACGCGCACGCCGCGCTGTTCGACAAGGACACGCTGCAAAACGGCATGATGGGCATCGCCAACCTGCTGCGCATCGTGGCCCCGCTGTACCTGATGTGCTCGCCGCGCGACGTGGCGGTAAGCTATCAGGTCAAATGCCCGTTTACCGAAAAGCCCACGCTGATCCTCTACGACAACTGCCCCGGCGGCGTGGGCCTGGCCGAAAAAGCCTATAAAATGCGGGATATCCTGCTGTCCCACGCGCGCATGATCGCCCGGGACTGCGCCTGCGGGCACGGCTGCCCCAGCTGCGTCGGCCCCGTGGACGAGGTGGGCGAAAACGGCAAGCAGACCGCCATGCGGCTGATCAACCTGCTTTTGGAAAAGGAGTAAGCATGCCCAGTCTGGAATCGTATTCCCGCGATCTGCCTTACAGCTACGCGCTGGGGCTGTTTCCGGCGTCCGAGCTGATGAAAAAGCGCCCGGAGCTTGCGCGGCGGCTGCTGGTATCCGGCAAGGCTTCGGACAGCGAGGGCCTCGCGGCGCTGCGCGCGCTGTGCGAAAAACACCGCGTGCGCGAGGAAACCGCCGATAAGGCGCTCGCCCGCGTATCCGGCAAGGAGAACTGCTTCGCCGCCGTCGTGTTCGATAAATTCCAGGGCGAGCTTGGCCCGGGCAATCATCTGGTGCTGCACAATCCCAGCGACAAGGGCAATCTGGGCACCATGCTGCGCACGGCGCTGGGCTTCGGCTTCCGCGATATCGCCGTGATCCGCCCAGCCGCCGACGCCTTCGACCCGCATGTGGTGCGGGCGAGCATGGGGGCCATTTTCGGGCTGAACCTGCGGTATTACGACAGCTTCGGGGAATACCGCGCGCAGTTTCCCGGGCATATGTGCTATCCCTTCATGCTGGACGCCTCGGTGCCGCTTCCGGAGGGCGTTTCCCATAAAAAAGAGCCCTTCGCCCTGATCATGGGCAACGAGGGCAGCGGACTGCCCGCGGAGTTTGCCCGCCTGGGACAGCCGGTGCGCATCCCGCACAGCGGGGAGATCGATTCGCTGAACCTGTCGGTGGCGGCCGCCATCGGCATGTACGCTTTCAGCCTGAAATAGGGAGGACGCATGATGATACGAAAGACGCTCTGCCTGCTGCTGGCGCTGCTCGCCCTGACGATCCCCGCCCTGGCCGAGGAGACCGATAACGCCCCGATCGATCCGCGCGTTCAGCCCGCCGTGGCCATCAGCTTCGACGACGGGCCCTCGGAGTTTACGCAGCAGGTGCTGGACGTGCTGGCCGAAAACGACTGCCACGCCACATTTTTCATGGTGGGCACTTCGATGGACAAAATGCCCGAAATGGTCAAGGCCGTATATGACGCCGGCAACGAGGTGGGGCTGCATACCTGGCGGCACAACGACCTGACCCAGATGGAGGCCAACGCGGTCGTACGCAATCTGGAGCTGTGCCAGAACATCGTGACGGCGCAGACCGGCACGACGGCGAAATGGCTGCGCCCGCCCTACGGCCGCGTCGGGCCTTCGGCTTACGGCGCGTGCCGCGCGCTGGGCATGTATATCGCCACCTGGAGCCTGGACAGCCGGGACTGGGAAACGCAGAACGCGGAGAAAATTTACAAAGAGGTCATGGGCCAGCTGCGCAACGGCGATATCATCCTGTTCCATGATACGCACGCGCCTACGGTCGAGGCGCTCAGGAAAATCCTGCCCGAAATCAAAGCCCGGGGCTTTCAGATCCTGACGGTGGACCAGCTGATGTCCTTCCGCGAAAAACTGCGCTCGGATACGCATTATTATCATCTGGACCTGAGCAAACTCAAGCCCCAGGAATGAAAAAAACGTTTTTTTCGGATTGACGCCCGGACAGAATGCGAGTTTGTGTTGACTTACTGCCGGGTAAAGTGCTAATATGCTCCCGTGAGGAAGTCATCACTTGCATCTATTATAAAAAACGGAGGATAGAATAATGGCTTATCAGATCAGCGAAGAATGCATCATGTGCGGCGCTTGCGAAGGCGAATGCCCGGTCGGCGCGATCAGCGAAGGCGACGGCAAGTACGAAATCGATGCCGAAAAGTGCATCGCGTGCGGCGCTTGCGCCGGCGTGTGCCCTGTGGGCGCTCCTGCCGAAGCGTAATTGAACGCGAACAAAAAAGCCCGGCGGCCTGCCGGGCTTTTTTGCGTGCGCGAAACGTCCCGCATGCCCGCCCGGAGCTTTTCGACGTAATACT
>CACWLY010000064.1:0-11090 GCA_902761825.1 uncultured Eubacteriales bacterium | reverse complement strand
CAACGTAGCGCTGCTACGCCTCCCTCCATTCAGCTTAGCCAGGGCGAAAAATCCATCCCAAATCTGATAATCTTTTATACTGAGAATAGTATAAAAAAACTACGCACCGGGCACTCCCGCGGCACATATCGACTGGCGCTTATTGCTGCTTCCTTCCGGACCTGACAAGGTTCACGCTGTGATATCGCACGGGACCCGATGCGTAGCGGGTATAGTATAGCAAACTTTGCAAAAAAAAACAAGGATTTATTTTGCCGCGTCAAAATGCGGGGGGATTTTATTGTATTTCCGGCGTAATTATGCTATACTGGATACTGGATTTATATATGGAGGAGGAAAACATGAATTTTCCTGCGATCATAACCGATAAAAAGATGAAGCGCGCGCTGAGCGACGAGCAGATCGCCGACTTTGTGCGCGGAGCGGCCGACGGCAGCGTGCCCGATTATCAGCTGGCGGCGCTGCTGATGGCGATCAGGCTCAACGGCATGGACGCCCGCGAGACCACCACGCTGACGCTGGAGATGGCGAAGTCCGGCGACATGCTGCATCCCGACGTGGGCGGCATCCCGGTGGATAAGCATTCCACCGGCGGCGTAGGCGATACCACCACGCTGGTGCTGGTGCCCCTGTGCGCGGCATGCGGCGCGAAAATCGCCAAGATGAGCGGCCGCGGGCTGGGGCATACCGGCGGCACGGTGGACAAAATGGAATCGATCGGCATGAAAACCGACCTGCCGGAGGAGGATTTTCTGCGCCAGATCCGCGAGATCGGCTGCGCCGTAACGGGCCAGAGCGCCGAGCTTGCGCCCGCCGATAAGACGCTCTACGCCCTGCGGGACACGACCTCGACGGTGGACAGCCTGCCGCTGATCGCGTCCAGCATCATGAGCAAAAAGCTGGCTTCGGGCGCGCAGGGCATCGTGCTGGACGTCAAGGTGGGCTCGGGCGCGATCATGCCCACCTACGAGGGCAGCCTGGAGCTTGCCCGGGCGATGGTGGAGATCGGCACCCGCGCGGGGCGGCATGTATCGGCGCTGCTGACCGGGATGGACGAGCCGCTGGGCAGCCATGTGGGCAACCGGCTGGAGGTCAAGGAAGCGATCGATATCCTGCGCGGCGAAAGCGCGGGGCCGCTGCTGACGGTGTCCTTGCGCCTTGGCGCGCAGCTGCTGATCGCCTCGGGCATCGCGGACACCCCGGAAGCGGGCGAAGCGTTGCTTGAAAAAGCGCTGGCCGACGGCAGCGGCCTGGAAAAGCTGCGGCAGATGATCGCCGCGCAGGGCGGCGATGCCTCGGTGTGCGATCATCCCGAAGTGCTGGCCGAAGCGCCCGTCGTGCGCGACGTGGCCGCGCCGTGCGCCGGCTATATCGCGCATATGGATACGGCAAAGCTCGGCTACGCCTCCCAGGAGCTGGGCGCGGGCCGCAAGCGGAAGACCGACGCGATCGATCCCCGCGTGGGCTTCATCATGCGCTGCCGGGTGGGCGACCATCTGGCCGCGGGCGCGCCGCTGTGCACGGTGTATGCCGCGAAGGAAGCCGATTTTGAAAAGGCGCAGGCCATGATCCTGGACGCGATCACCCTGTCGGACACCCCGGCGGAAAAGGAAAAGCTGCTGTACGCGCTGGTCACCGCCGAGGGCGTAAAGACCTTATGAAAGGAAATAAAGCCATGAAAAAGATCATTGCGCTGGCTGTTGCCGCGCTGCTGATGTGCTGCTGCGTTTTCGCGCAGGCCGAGGACGCCGTTACGGCGGAAGAGATCGACGGTTTCCGGAATATGCTGGTCGCGGAAGCGCTGAAGCGCGGGAGCGTGGAGCCGGAGGCGACCGGGGACGGCTGGTTCCTCTATGAGTTTGAAGGCATCACGCTGATCGCCGAGGAAAGCGCGCTGGACGAGAACGCGAATGTCCGGTACGCCGAGCTGTGGGGCGGCGAAGCGCTGACCGACGGCCGCGGGATCGGCCCGGGCAGCACGCTGCGCGAGCTGCTTGCCGCCTATCCGCTGGATAATCCGTCCCTCGCGGGCTCCTATGAAGAAGCGGTGCTGTATATCAGCGGCATGCTGCCGGACGCCGTAAGCGTGGGCAGCGTCAATCGCGACGGCAGCCACGCGGTGCAGGTGGAATACGCGCTGACCGTTCCCGACGGCGAGGAAGCCGTGCAGAGCTATATCGGCTATTCGATGGAAAACAACGTGGTGGTCGGCATGTACACCGGCACGGCGAGGGTTTCGCTTGACAACGCCCGAATGGATATTGAAAGCATGAGCCGCCTGCAGGAGGTGCGCGAGTACAGCGTATACAACGCCGAGACGCCCGAGCCGCTGGCCCGGGAAGACCTGCTGTTTACCAGCCCCTACGGCGTGGTGGACTTTGTCAGCGCCGGAGAGGACGAGCTGAAGGCGGCGCTGGGCGAGCCCGACGCCGACAACTGGGAGCAGGATCAGGATCTGTATTTCCGCACGATGGAATGGGAAGGCGTCACCGCCGTGCTGGCGTATGACGCGCAGAAGCAGAACAGCGTGCTGACCGGCCTGCAGGTATACGGCGAGCAGCTTGAAGGCCCGCGCGGGCTGCATATGGACGACACCGTGGAAAGCGTGGAAGCGCGTTTCCCGCAGGATGCGGGCGAAGCGCTCGGCGAACGCGACGAGGCCGGCGCGAACAGCCGTCTGGCCGCCGCCGGAAACGAACCGTACATCGAATACACCGTGACGCTGGACGACGGCACGGTCGCGCTGGATCTGGAATTCGTGGACGGCGCACTGTTCGTCATCACCTGCATTCATAAATAAAAGCGCCGGGATGCCGTCCCGACGCCTGGAAGGACTGAAGCGCTATGAAGATTGACCTGACTTGTCCCGTCGAGCTGTGGCATTACGCGCTGCCTACGCCGCAGTATCCGTTTTGCCGTTTGCAGCTTTTTAACCTGACCGAGCAGACCGTGGCCAGCGTGCAGGCGTCCTTCGCCTGCTACGACGGGGAAGGGCTGCTGATTTCCCGGCAGGTGGAACGCGTGCAGCGCCTGGAGGGCAAAGGGCGCAGCGCGTTTGAAATGGCCGTGGAGATCGAAAACGGCGTTCAGGCCGCCGGGATGGATTTCTCGGTGGAAAAGGTCTGGTTCGAGGACGGAACGGTTTGGCGGCATACCGCGGGCAACGTATCCCAGTATACGCCCAACGTGCTGCCCGCCGGGCGCAGGCTGGAAGTGCTGCGCTATCTGGCCGGCCAGGACGCCCTGGGCTATCCGATGGATCAGGGCGCCGTATGGCTGTGCGTCTGCGGCCGTCCCAACGCCGCGGGCGAGGATACCTGCCGCCGCTGCGGCCGGCTGAAGCGCGACGTCTTCACCGGCTTCAATGAAGCGACGGTGGAAAAAATCATTTTCGAACACGAAAACGCGATGGAGGAAATGGCGCGGCAGGAGCGCGCGCAGGCGCGGCAGCAGGCCGAGAGCGACGAGAAGGCGCGGCAGAAAAAGCGCCGCCGCCGCCGCCGGTTCACCGCGGTGATCCTGGGCACGCTGACGGCGGCGATCCTGGGATTCGGCGTTTATTTCCACGGCATATCCGCGTACCGGTTCTTCGCCGCCGGAAAGCAGCTGGAGAACGGCGTGTATTCGGCCGCCAAGGCGGAGTACGACACGCTGGCGGCCCAGCGCGGAAAGCGCAGCCTGCCGGTCAAGATCGACGCGATCGGCCTGGATATCGATCTGCTCGATATGCAGCTGTATTACAAGAGCGCCGAGCTGTCGCGGGAGTGCACTTACCGTCAGGCCTGCGAAACGCTGGGGACGGGCACCGTTCCGGCGCTGCGCACGGCGCAGGACGCCTTCGACGGTCTGGGGGATTACAAGGACAGCCAGACGATGGCGCTGGAAGCGCGCTATCGCAGGGCGCGGCTGCTGATGTCCTCGCGTCAGTATGAAAGCGTCGTATCGCTGTGCGACGAAATGACGGGCTATAAGGATTCCGCCACGCTGCGCAGCGGCGCGGAATACCAGCTGGCGACGCAGCTGATGGAGGCCGGCAATTACCAGGCGGCGCGGGAAAAATTCCTGGCGCTGGGCAGCTTTGAGGACGCGGCGAACAACGCGAGGCTCTGCCTGTACCAGCCCGCGGTGGCGGCGATCGACCGGGGCGAATACCGGCAGGCCATCGAACTGCTGACGCAGCTGGAGCCGGGCTTTGAGGCGACCGGGTTCAAGCTGCAGGAAGCCTATTACGGCCTGGCCGGCACGCTGTATGGCGAGCAGAATTACGACGCCGCGGCGGAATACTATCTGCTCGCGGGGGATTACCGCGACGCGTACAGCCAGGCGACGGCCTGCCTGTATGAGCCCGCGGTGCTGCTGATGGAGCAGGGCGAGTACGTCCAGGCCAGGGATATGTTCAATAAGATCCAGAGCTATCGCGATTCTCTGGAAAAATCCTGGCAGTGCAGCGAAGCGCTGGGCCGCGCGGCCATGGAAAACGGCGATTACGAGCAGGCCCGCGGGCACCTGGAGCAGGCGGCCGAATACGAGCCGGCGCAGGAGCTGATGAAGGAAAGCTACTATCTCCCCGCCGTGTCGCTGCAGGAGAGCGGGGACAATGAAGGCGCGCTGGCGCTGCTGGAGAAAATCCCGGGCTATAAGGACGCCGACGAGCGCGCGGTTCAGCTGCGCTACAATATCGCCTGCGCGCTCCTGGACGCGGAGGATTACGCCGCCGCGGTGGAGGCCTTCTCGGCGCTGGCGGATTACGAGGACAGCGCGGAGCGGCTGGACGGCGCGCGCAGGAGCCTCGCGGCCAAGCTGCTGGAAACGGGCGCTTATGAAGAAGCCGTCGCTCAGCTGGACGCGCTGAAGGAGCCCGAAGCGGCGGCCGGGGATATCAGCCGTATCCATTACGAATGGGCGAAGAAGCTGCTGGCGGAGGAAAACACCCTGGAGGCCGGCAAGCATTTCGGCCTGGCCGGAGATTACGAGGACGCCCGCGAGCAGTATGAAAAGTGCATGTACGCGCTGGCCGAGGCGGCGATCGCCCGGGACGATTACGAAATGGCGGCCGAATACCTGACCGACATTCCGGAGTACGCCGACGCCGCCGACCTGCGGCAGCGCAGCATTTACCACACCGCCGAGCTCCATGAGGAAGCCGGCAGGATCAACGAGGCTGCGGCGCTGTTCGCGTCGATCAGCGGCTTCGGGGACGCGGAAGAGCGCGCGAAGGCCGATTACGACGCCTATTACGGCGAAGTCTACGGCAAGGCGAAGGAGCTGATGGCCGCCCGGGATTACGCAGCGGCAATCGAAGCCATGGAAACGGTGGAGCGCGAGAACGAAAGCAAAGCCTACGGCGACCTGGAGCGCATGTACAAGGAAGCCAATTACCTGTACGCCAATCAGCTTTATGATGAGAAGAAGCCCTATGAAGCGCTGACCTATTACCGCAGGATCCTGGATTACAAGGACGTGGAACGCAAGCTCGACCGCGTGTGCTATCGCATGCTGGGCCGCTGGGTCAGCCGCACGGGCATCGAAATGGAATTCCGCGAGGACGGCACCTGCACCATCGACGGCAAGGCGTATTATTTCCGGGGCAGCCAGTTCGCTTTCTTCCTGGGCAATTCTCCCGACGCGCTGAAGGAGGAATGGACGATTTACGACTGCGACGAAAGCGTGCTTTCGGTGGAGAACAATAAGGCCAAGGTGCAGTACAGCATGACCCGGGTAACAGAATGAGCACCCTCAAGGAACGGTATATCGATTATACAGCCACGGAGCGTGACGGGCGTCTTCCCGCGTTGGACGGCGCCCGGGCGCTCTTTGTGCTGTTTGTGGCGGCCTTTCATATCTGGCAGCAGAGCTGGCTGACGCCCGCCTTTACCGTCGGCGGCCGGTATATCACGCTGGATCCGCTGCTGCGTTCGGGCTATATGTGGGTGGACGCCATGCTGATGCTCAGCGGCTTCCTGCTGTATCTGCCCTACGCCGCCTCGGCGGAGGACGGAAAGCCCGCGCCGCGCATCCTGCCTTTTTACAAAAAGCGCGTCCTGCGCATCGTGCCTTCCTATTACCTGTGCGTGCTGATCATGCTGGTCTTTGTCGCCCTGCCCAAAAAAAGCTACGACGTGAACGGCGCGCTCAGCTGGTGGCGGATGGGGCGCGATCTGCTGGCGCACGGCACCTTTACCCATACGCTGTTCCAGTTCAGCTATACGGGCTCGCCGCTCAACGGTTCGCTCTGGACGCTGGGCGTGGAAATGCAGTTTTACCTGATTTTTCCCTTCCTGGGACGGCTGTTCCGCCGCTGGCCCACGCAGGTCTATCTTTGCATGCTGGCCGCGGCGCTCTGCTACCGCGAATGGGTGCGCGTTCAGCCTGACAGCACGCTGATCTTCAATCAGCTGCCGGGACAGCTGGAAGCCTATGCAAACGGCATGCTGGCGGCGGGCGTCTATACGGCGCTCAAACGCCGCATGAAGCAGGACCGCTGGACGAGGCTGCTGTTTACCGCCGTCCTCTGCATCGCGGTGTGCGGCATCTGGCAATTGGTGAAGGGCCAGGCGGCATGCAACGGCTACGACAAAATCCGCATGGGACAGATGGACCGGCGTTTCGCCATGTCCGGCCTGTGCGCCATATGCCTGCTGGGGCTGCTGTACGGCGCGCGGCCGCTGCGGCTGATCTTCGGCAACCGCTTCACGGCCTTCCTTTCGGCCGTTTCCTTCCAGTTCTATATGTGGCATCAGGTGTTCGCCGTTCAGCTCAAGGAATGGCATATCCCGGCCTCCGAAACCGAAACGCCCTGGATCATGGGCGAATATAACTGGCAGCTCCTGTATACGGCGCTCTGCTTTGCCGGCGCGCTGGCGATCTCGACGCTGGTGACCTATGTCTTCGAGCGGCCGATCGCGCGCCTGGGCAACAGGAAACAGGCTGGCAGAGCTGCCAAAAAGCACAAATAGACAAGGGTCCGGGCCTATGGTATACTCCGAATAGTTACAAAAGTGTTACAACTTTGCTGTTCGGAGGACTTGTACCCATGCGATCTGCTTTTTTCAGGATGCGAAAAGCAATGGCGCTGCTGCTGGCGATCTGTCTGGCGCAGTGCTTTGTCCTGCCCGCGGCGGGCGCGCAAGCGCCTGTCAATGGGGAAGGCGCGGTGGGCGGCATGGTGCGCGTGTATCTTTCCTCTCTGGGGCAGCGCAGCCGGGTGGACCTGACGATCTGCGGAAGCTATTCGCTGGACGGCACCGGGGCGACCGCGCTGCCCGAAAACAGCCGGATATCGGTGAGCCTGAATACCGCGACGGGCCGTCTGAGCCTTAACCGGAACGGCGAAACCAGCGACATGGGAAGCGATTTCCGCCTGCGCCGCCACAGCCGGGAGGGCGATAACGGCGTCCGGATCAGCCAGGCCCGCGTGAGCGGCAACCTGTACCCGGGAGACGTGCAGTTCAAGGCGGTCAAAAGCGGCGGCGTATACCGGCTGTACGTGATCGTGCACGTGTTCATCGAGGATTACCTGGTGGGCGTATTGCCCTATGAAATGGGAAATTCTTCCGCGCTGGAGGCGCTCAAGGCCCAGTGCGTCTGCGCCCGGACCTATACCGTGCGGGCCATGCGGAACGGAAAAAACCGCAGCTACGACCTGGTGGACACGACCAACGACCAGGTGTACAACGGCACGCCTTCAGGCAATGCCCGCTGCCGGCAGGCGGTGGAGGAGACCCGGGGCATCGTGGCGATGAACGGCGGCGAGCTGACCGCCACCTATTACACGGCCAGCAACGGCGGACAGATCGAATCGGTGCGCAATATCTGGGGCTATTCCGGGTACGATTATATCCGGGTCAAGGACGACCCCTACGACTATCAGAATCCCTATTCCCAGGTGCGTTCCTTCAAGGTCGCGGCGTCGGGAAGTCAGACCGCCGCGCTCGGCGCGCTGCTGACTTCCAAGGCCAAATCGGTGTTCGGCGCGGATGAAGTGACCATTGCGGGCGTGACCGCGGTAACGCCGCATACGCCGCGCTACGGCGAGCCCAGCCGCCTGTATACAAAGCTGAATTTCGACGTGGTCGCTTTTTGCGACGGCGCGCGGCGCACGGGCACGCTGACCTTTGATATCTTCAGCGAGCTTGAAAAGCGCCTGGGCATGAGCATCAACGGCGACAGCAATGAACTGTGGAGCGTACAGGCGACCGAGACCGGCTTTACGGTGCAGGCCAGGCGATTCGGCCACGGCACCGGCCTGAGCCAGCGCGGCGCGATGCGCATGGGCGATCTGGGATACACCTACGACCAGATCCTGGATTTCTATTTTGAGGGCTGCCAGCGGGTGCAGTACGCCTTCGTGCGTTCGGTGCTCAGCCCGCTCGGCAGCGGTCTGAGCCGGGAGGAGCTCAGCGTGGACGCTCCGGCTGCCGTCTCGGACCGGACAAGCGCCGTCGGCATCGTGCGGCTGCTTTCGCCTTCCGCCGAAATGGCGCTCCGGCAGACGGCGTCGCCCGCGGGAAAAGTGATCGCGGGCATTCCCCACGGGGCCGCGGTGACCGTGCACGCGAAAACGACCGATTGGTATCTGATTTCCTACGGCGAGCTGACCGGCTTCGCGCAGGGCGACGGCATCGCGCTGCGGGGAACGCCCGACGGCCAGGCGCCCGCCGCGTCCGCGGTGGCGGCCTACGGAACCGTGCAGGGGACCTCGTATCTGAACCTGCGGAAGGAGCCGGGCCTCGCTTCGCCCGCGCTGGTGCAGATTCCCGGCGGCACGGTGCTGCCGCTGCTGCGGCTGGAGGATGAATGGGCGTATACGCAGTACGGCTGCCAGGCCGGGTATATCAGCCTGAACTACGTGAGCCGCTCGGACCGGTATACCGGTAAGGCCATGGACGCCGACGCCTCCGGCGCGGAGGTCGTGTCCGAGGCCGCGCTGTATCTGTCGGCCAGCCTGTCGGGGTACAGGTACCGCACGCTGCCTGCCGGCGCGCAGGTGCAGGTGATGTATGACGACGGCGCGTGGAGCCAGGTGTACGTGAACGGCGTGATCGGCTATGTGCTCAGCGCGTATCTGCGCATGAACGGACGGGTGATGCGCTTTGAGCCGGACAGGCCCGGAGCGGGCGAGGAGTACGCGCTGGCGGTCCCTGCGGCCTCCGTGCTGAACATGCGCCGCGAAGCGGGCATGAACGGCGAGATCCTTCTGACCATTCCCCGGGGAGAAACGGTCATCGTGACCGCCGCCGGGAAGGACTGGCATAAGGTGCGCTATCACGGCGTCGAGGGCTATTGCGCGGCGGGATATCTGTCGCTGGGACTGGGAAGCGACGGCGCGGAAAGCGGCCTTAAGGCGACGGTGACCACCGATTCCGGGCCGCTGAACCTGCGCGCTTCCGATTCGGTGCGCTCCGCCGTGCTGGCGGTCATTCCCCGCGGCCTGAGCGTTCCCGTGCTCGCGCGCGGGGAGGAATGGTGCTTTGTCTCCTACAACGGAAAGACCGGCTATGCGATGACCAGGTATCTGCGCTTCGCGGAGGAAGCGCCTGCCGCGCCGATTTCCGCGCCGACGGCGGCCCCCGCGGCCTCCGCTCCGGAAAACGCATGGAAGCCCGCGCCCGTGCAGTCCACCGTGACCTATGCCAAGGTGACCACGCCGGAAGGCTCGCTGAACCTGCGCAAAAAGGCGTCCGCCAGCGCCGCCGTGATGGCGCGCATCCCGCAGAACGAGATGATCGAGGTGCTGACGCCGGGCGACAAATGGACCAAGGTATCCTATAAAAGCAAAACGGGCTATGTGATGACGGCGTTCCTGACCTTTGTGGACGTGCCGCAGCCCGTGCTGACCGACGCCATGACGGCCCGGGTGAGTACGCCCAAGGGGTCGCTGAACCTGCGCGAAAAGCCGTCCTCGGGCACAAAGGTGCTGCGCACGATTCCCCGGGACAGCTATGTGATCGTGCTCGAGTACGGCGCGAAATGGTCGCGGGTGACCTACGGGGCGGTCAGCGGTTATGTGAAGAGCGAATTTCTGGTCTTTGAGCGCGGCGCGTGGACGCCGCGCCCGGCCCGGGTGAAGCAGTCCGGAGCCTCGCTGCGCGAGGCGGCGGAGGAAAAGGCGGAGACGCTTTTTGAGCTGCCCGCCGGGGATTATGTGCTGGTCACCGCGGTGGAAAACGGCTGGTGCCAGGCCGATTACGAAGGACGGACGGGCTATGTGCCCGTCGGATGCTTGGAGTTTCCCTGATGGAATTGAAAGCAAACGAGAGAATTGACGATCTTCAGCGGGGCGGGCTGCGCGTGATCCAGCGCGCGGACGGTTTCCGCTTCGGCACCGATACCGTGCTGCTCGGCGCGTTCGCGTCGCCGCGCAGGCGCGACCTGTTCTGCGATCTGGGCACGGGCACGGGCGTGATCCCGCTGCTGATGTACGGGCGCGAACCCACGATCAGCGGGGACGCCGTCGAGATCCAGCCGGACATGGCCGAGATGGCCGCGCGCTCGATGGCGCTGAACGGCCTGCAGGAGGTCATCCGCGTGCATGCGGGCGATCTCAGGCGGATCCGGGAGCTGCTTCCCCACGGCAGGTATGACCTTGTCACCTGCAATCCGCCCTACGGCAAGGCGGGAGGCACGCTGCTGAATCCTGATGAAAGCAAGCGCCTGGCAAGGCATGAGGAAACCTGCCTGATTTCCGACGTGGCCCAGGCCGCCGCCTGGCTGCTGCGGAGCGGCGGACGCCTGTGCTGCGTGTTCCCGGCGGCCCGGCTGATGGAGCTTCTGGACGCCGTGCGCCGGAACCGCCTCGAGCCCAAGCGCCTGCGCCTGGTGCATTCCCGCCGGGACAGGCAGGCCCACCTGTGCCTGCTGGAAAGCATGCTGGACGCGCATCCCGCTATGACCGTGGAGCCGCCCCTGGTGATCTATGACGACGCCGGACAGTACACGGACGAGATGAAACGGATTTACGGGGAAGAAGGGTGATTTGATACTATTCGCGTTGTAATACTATTCTCAATCTAAAATCTTATCATCTTTGGGTGTCTTTTCCGTCTTGGCGTTGCTTCATTCCGGTCAACGTAGCGCTGCTACGCCTCCCT
>CACWLY010000063.1 GCA_902761825.1 uncultured Eubacteriales bacterium | reverse complement strand
GAAGCGTGAGGATCAGCGAACAAACATGCCACAATTCCCCAGCTCCCGCGGCGCAGCGAAGCGGCGCAAAACCCGCGCAGCGGGTTGCGGGAGCGTGGCGCGCCCCCGTCCTTCTCCCCCATTCTTCCCTGTCCGCTCAACAAACCGCCCATATTTATATTTATTTTTTATTCCCTCATCAGGCGGAATCAACCCCCAAAGCACATCCCCCGAAACAACGCCACGCACTTTCTTTGTTACTTTCTTTCTTAGAAAGAAAGTAAACGTCCCCCGTCCCCCCTTCCCCCTCGTCCCGCATAATTTTTACTTTCAAACGCGGGAAAAAGCGCGTATAATAGAAACCGAAAACAGGAGGCTCCAATATGCGAAAGATCATTTGCCTGCTGCTGACGCTGTGCCTGCTGCCGATGGCGGCGACAGCGGAAAGCGAAAGCGCGCTGCCCGAAACGCTGCGGGTCAGCGAGACAATCGAAACACAAACACTGACGGGCAGCGTGTACGTAAACACCGCCTATCCGCATACGGCGAACGCCGACGTGGACGCCGAGCTCGCCGCGCTGCTGGACGCCATGCGCGAGCGCGCAATGCCCAGCCTGCCCGCGAAGGCCGCCAACGCCAAGGAGGGCGCGTACCTGGACGTGCAGCCCTCGGTATACCGCACGGGCGAAAGCTGGATGAGCTTTCTGTCCACCGCCATCATCCGCAATAAGCGCCAGCAGACCTACGTGGATTTCGACGCGCGCGCGTACGATATCGCCACCGGCAAACGCCTGACGCTGCACGACGTGCTGAGCGATGAAGCGGGCTGGGCGATCGTGGGCGACGCCGTGCGCGAGCAGCTGGCCGCCTATTTCCCCGACGAAACGGCGGCCGAGGTCTCGCTCAAGTCCAAGAGCAGCCCGGCGGCGCTGGAGTTTACGGGGTTCACGCTGGATACCGCCTACCTGAAGCTGCATTACCGGGCCGACAGCCTGTATCCCGGGCATAACACGCTGATGCACGTGCGCATCCCCTATACCGCGCTGAGCGGCCACCTGACCGCCGAGGCCGCGCGGCAGACCGACAACAGCCGCCGCAAGCTCATCGCGCTGACCTACGACGACGGGCCGGTGGTCGGCCGCACCATGCGCGTGGTACGCAACCTGCGCGCGGGCGGCGCGAACGCCACCTTCTTTATCGTGGGCGAGCGCATCGCCTACGGCCCCGACGAGGTGACGCTCGTGCACGACGCGGGCTTCGATATCGCCAGCCATAACTGGAAGCATGTGTACAAAAACCAGAACCGCGGCAAGGTGATACAGTACCTGAACAAGCTGAACGCCGAGCTGTATAAGTACATCGGCATCGGCGTGCGCATCATGCGCGCCCCAGGCGGGCATGAGCAGATCTTCATCGACGAAAACGTGAACCTGCCGCTGATCCACTGGTCGACCATCAGCAAGAGCAAGGACAATAAAGTGCCCGATCCCGCCGCCGAAGCCCGGCGGCTCGCCAGGGGCGCGAAGGACGGGGACATCATCCTGCTGCACGATATCTATACCGGCACCGACAAAATGGCGCAGACGCTGCCCGGCCTGCTGGCCGACGCAGGCTTCCTGTGCGTCACGGTGGAGGAGATGTTCGCCGCAAAGGGGCTGGAGCTGAAGCCCAACGAGGTCTACTGGGACACGCGCGGGAACGAAAGCAAGCATTGACAGACCGGATAAAATTTGCTAATATATTCTCCACCGAAACGAACAGAAAAGCTGAATATAAAGGAGAGATCATCATGGCGATTCAGTTGTTTGAATATCCGACCCCCGGCTCCAACCTGAAGCTGCGCGTCGCGCACGGGCATTTCGCCACCAGCCACAGCCACAACAACTACTATATCGATTTTGCCATCACCAAGCACCGCCTGAGCGAAGCCCGCGAAGTCGCCGTCGAGCTGGCCGGTTCCTTCCGCACCTCCACCGTGGTGGACAGCATCCTCTGTCTGGACGGCACCGAGGTGATCGGCGCGTGCATGGCAAGCGAACTGACCAAGGCCGGCATCACCAACGCCAACGCCCACCGCACCATCTATGTGCTGCCCCCCGAGCATACCAGCGGCAGCCAGCTGATCTTCCGCGACAATACCGCGCCCATGATCGTGGGCAAGCATGTGCTGGTGCTCGCCGCGTCGGTCACCACGGGCTTTACCGTAAAGGGCGCGATCGAGGCCATCCGCTATTACGGCGGCATCCCGATCGGCGTGTGCTCCATCTTCTCCCTGGTCAGGGAATGCGAGGGCTTTACCGTCAACTCGATCTTCAATACCGATAACGTGCTGGACGACTACCAGAGCTGCGACGCCCACGACTGCCCAATGTGCAAGGCGGGCATCAAGCTGGACGGCCTGGTGAACGCGCACGGCATTTCCACCTTCTGATCGGGGATTATAGCAAACACCCGGGAGAAAACTGCTCCCGGGCGTTTTTTGCGCGGGTCATTCCCGGAAGAACCTGCGCGCCTTGTCGATCAGCCCGTCGCGCCTTTCGGAGATCAGCGCGTCGCCCACCAGCCGCTCCAGACCGGCGCGGCAGTCGCGGACGGCCGCAAGCGCCTCGATGCCCTGGCGCAGCCACAGGTCATAGGCCGCGCGGTTGAAGGCCAGGGCGTCCTGCTCCCGGCGAAGCACGGCTTCGTCGAAAGGCAATGAGCGCGTTTCGCGTCCGGGCTCATGAAACGTGACCAGCGCGTGGCTGTCCGTGCACAGCCCGGCAAGCCGCCCGCCGTCCAGCAGCTGCATGACCGCAAGGCTTGCGCAGCCGCGCAGCTGCAGCGCCGCCGCGACGGGATACAGCAGGCTGTCGGGATCAAACCCCCAGGGCAGGTCCAGGCAGACTGTGTCCGGCCTTATCAGGCTTTCGGCATGGCTGAGCACGCCCGCCGCGGTCACGGCCTGCGCGAACGCCCGCTGCCGGGAGCCGGGCGCGCCCTGCATCCGGCGCGAGAGCTCCAGCCGCAGGTTCATCAGCGCCCCGGCGTCCACAGCCTCGGCGTAGATCGCCGCGCTGTCGCTCCAGGCGGTATGCGCCACCTGCAGGCAGCGCCAGGCGCGCATGCGCAGGCTGTGCGCGCGCCTGTACAGCGTGCCGGCCCGCGCGCGCTCGCCCCGCAGCGCGGAAAGATCGAGCGCCGCGCTCAGGTCAATGCTCAGATCGTCCGGCCCGTCCTCCTCGCTGCGGAGCATCGCGCCGTCCAGCGCCGCCCACGCGCCGGACACGACGGCCGCCGTGCGCTCGCTTCCGTCCGCGCCCGCGTACCGGATCACTTCGCGTCCACGCGCTTTCCAGTCCTCCGCCAGCGCGTCCAGCAGCAAATGCCTGCCCGTGCCCGCCGCGCCGCGCACCACGCATACCCGCGCGCCCTCGCCCCGGGGCCGAAGCTCCGGCAAAAAATGCTCATATCCCCTTCCCGTGTTCGCCCCGATAAAATATACGCGATCCGCCATTGTCCCGGCCCCCTTTTTTACTGGATGCCCCACAATATGCGCCGCGTACAGTCATTTATACGCGTTTGTAAAAACAACTTTTTACAGGAGGCGTAGCAGCGCTACGTTGACCGGAATGAAGCAACGCCAAGACGGAAAAGACACCCAAAGATGATAAGATTTTAGATTGAGAATAGTATTATTTCATTCTCTGCATCATGGCTCTGAAAACATAGCATCAAACCACATGGCAGCAGGCGACGAAATGCCCGGGCCTGACCTCCACAAGCGGGGGGATGCCTTTCTCGCATTCCTTGCCCTTGCTCTGGCAGCGGCTGCAGAAGCGGCAGCAATCGGGGAGGTTGATGGGGCTGCTGACGCTGCCCTCCAGCACGATGCGCGAGCGTCCGCGCTCGGCCCGGGGATCGGGCAGCGGGATGGCGGACAGCAGCGCCTGGGTATAGGGATGCAGGGGATGCGCGAACAGTTCGTCGCTGTCGGCCAACTCGACCAGGTTTCCGAGGTACATAACGCCGATCCGGTCGGAAATATACTTGACCATGGACAGGTCGTGGGCGATGAACAGGTAGGTCAGGTTGCGCTTTTTCTGCAGGCTTTTGAGCAGGTTGACCACCTGCGCCTGAATGGACACGTCCAGGGCGGAGATCGGCTCGTCGGCGATGATGAAATCGGGATTAACGCTGAGCGCCCGGGCGATGCCCACGCGCTGCCGCTGGCCGCCCGAGAACTCATGCGGGTAGCGGTTGGCGTGCTCCTCGTCCAGGCCGACGCTGCGCAGCAGCTCCACCACCATGCGCGTGCGCTCGGCGCGGTTGGCGGCCAGATGGTGGTTGTCGATGCCCTCGGCGATGATGTCCAGCACCTTCATGCGCGGGTTCAGCGAGGTGTAAGGATCCTGGAAGATCATCTGCATGCGCCGGGAAAGCTCGTCGCGCTGCGCGGAGGTTTTTTTGCCGCCCACGTCGATGCCGTCGAAGGTGATTTTACCCGCCGTGGGCGGGTACAGGCCGATCACGGTGCGTCCGAGCGTGCTTTTGCCGCAGCCGGACTCGCCCACCAGGCCCAGCGTCTCGCCGCGCTTAATGCTGAAGGAAACGCCGTCCACGGCCTTGAGCACCTGTTTTTTGCCCAGCGTGAAATGCCGGGCCAGGTTTTCGACCTTCAAAATCTCTTCAGCCATTCTGCGCGCCTCCTTTCGCCCGTTCATCATAAAGCCAGCAGCTGGCCTTGTGCGTCTCCGAGAAGGTGAATTCCGGCGGCTGGAACTTCTGACACACGCGCATGCAGTGCTCGCACCGCGCCGCGAAGGGGCAGCCGTGGGGCGGATTGATCAGATCGGGCGGCGTGCCGGGGATGGAATACAGCGCCTGATCCTGCAATTGCAGGTTGGGGATGGAGTTCAGCAGTCCCTGGGTATAGGGATGCTTCATGTCATAAAAGACCTCGTCCAGTTCGCCTGTCTCGGCAAAGCGCCCGCCGTACATGACCAGCACGCGGTCGGCCACCGAGGATACGACGCCCAGGTTATGGGTCACGAGGATGATGGAGGTGTTCGTCTTTTTCTGCAGCGCCTTCATCAGATCCAGGATCTGTGCCTGAATGGTCACGTCGAGCGCGGTGGTGGGCTCGTCGGCGATCAGGATGCGCGGCTCGCAGGCCAGAGCGATGGAGATCATCACGCGCTGGCGCATGCCGCCCGAAAACTGGTGCGGATACTGGGCGCAGCGCTCCTTCGGGTTGGGGATGCCCACCATATCGAGCAGCTCCAGCGCGCGGTTGTAGCGCTGCTCTTTGGTCATCTGCGGCTTATGCAGCAGCAGCATTTCGGATATCTGCTTTCCCACGGTCATCGTGGGGTTGAGCGAGGTCAGCGGATCCTGGAAGATCATGGAGATCTCCGCGCCGCGGATCTCGCGCATCTGCTTTTCGGTGCAGTGCGCGATGTCGCGGCCGTTCAGGATGACCTCGCCGCTGTCGATGCGCCCGCCGACGGGCAGCAGGCCCATAATGGCCTTGTTGGTGATCGATTTTCCCGAGCCCGATTCGCCCACGATGGCGAGCGTTTCGCCTTCCCGCAGATCGAAGCTCACGCCGCGCACGGCCTGTATCACGCCGCCGTCGGTATGGATGGAGACCGACATGTTTCTGACTTCCAAGAGCTTGTTCATGGCCGTCTCCTTTCTCAGCGCTTCATGCGCGGGTCAAAGGCGTCGCGCAGGCCGTCGCCCACGATGCTGAAGCAGACCATGATCAGCACGATTGCGATGGCGGGATAGATCAGCAGGAAGGGCGCGGAGCGCAGGGCTTTATAGCCGTTGTTGATCAGCACGCCAAGGGAAGCCTTGGGCTCGGCCAGGCCAACGCCGATGAAGCTCAGGAAGGCTTCGGTGAAAATGGCGGAAGGGATGGCGAACATGACCTGAATCACGATCACGCTGATGGTGTTGGGGATCAGGTGGCGCAGTATCGTCTTCCAGCGGCTGGTGCCCAGCAGCTGGGCCGCCAGCACGAACTCCTGATTTTTGAGCTTGAGGATCTGCGCGCGCACCAGGCGGGCCATATTGACCCAGCCGGTCACCGCCATCGCGGCCACGATGGTGCCAACGCCGGGCGGCAGCACCATCATGAACAGGATCACGATGATCAGCGAGGGAATGCCCACCAGCACTTCGATGATGCGCTGCATCACGGCGTCCACCTTGCCGCCCGCGATGGCGGAGATAGCGCCGTAAAACACGCCGATCACCAGATTGATCAGCGCGGCGGCCAGGCCGATCAGAAGCGATATGCGGGTGCCGTACCATACGCGCGTCCACTGGTCGCGGCCGAACAGGTCGGTGCCGAAGATATGCTCGCTGCTGGGCGCGTTCATCTTGTGCTTGTAGTCGGTTTCATAATAGGCGTAAGGCGAGGTGTAGGGCACGATGATCGACATGACGGTAATCACGACGATCAGCACGGCGCACACCACGGCGGCCTTGTTTTTGCGCAGGCGGATCCAGCCGTCATGGAAGGCCGAATGATGCTTCCGGGCGATGTACTCCTGCTTGTGCGCGTCGCTGCGCACGGGCACGAACATATCCTGCGTGATCTTTTCCTGCATGCTCATTCCCCCTCCTTTTCTCCGGCCACGCGGATCCTGGGATCGACCAGGCTGTAGGTAACGTCAGCCAGCAGGATGGTCAGCATGTAGAACAGGCTGTAGAACATCGTCAGGCCCATGATCACGTTGTAGTCGTTGTTCTTGACAGATTCGGTAAACAGCCCGCCGATGCCGGGGATCGAGAAAATGCTCTCGATCGCCAGCGAGCCCGTGAGCAGGTTGACCACCATGGAGGCCATGATGGTGATTACCGGAATGATGGAATTGCGCAGCGTATGCTTGAGCAGCAGCCGCGCCTGGCTCATGCCCTTGGAGCGGGCGGTGACGATATAATCCTGCTGCAGCACGTCCAGCGTTTCAGTGCGGATGAAGCGCGCGGCGGTTGCCAGCGGCTGGAAGCACAGCGCCAGCGACGGCAGCACCGAGCAGGACCAGGTTTTCCAGAAGCCGATGGGCAGCCAGCCCAGCTTGAGGCCCACATAGTACTGCAGAAGCGCCGCCACAACGAAGTTCGGCACCGATATGCCCAGCACGGCGATCACCATGGTGAAGTTGTCCACAAACCCGTTATGGCGGCAGGCCGCGACGATGCCCAGCGACAGGCCGATGGCCAGGCCCACCAGGATGGCCTGCGCGCCCACCAGCATGGAGGGCCCCAGGCGCGAGAAGATCACACGGGTGACCGGGATGTTGGTGTAATAGAACGACGTGCCCAGATCGCCGCGCAGGGTATTGCCCAGATAGCGCAGGAACTGGACGGGGATCGGCTTGTCGAGGCCATAGCGCTCCAAAGCCGCGGCCTGCTGTTCCGGCGTCAGCTTTTCAAAGCGTTCCGTATCGAACGGGGAGCCGGGCAGGATCTTCATCAGTACGAACGTCAGCACCACGATGACAAACAGCGTGACGATCATATAAAGCAGGCGCCTGCCGATATACCTCGCCATAGCATCGCATCCTTTCTGGGAAAACCGAAAATGAACGAAGAGGCGGCGAAAACATTGCCGCCTCTTTGGGTTGATTCCTTCGTATGGGGATTACTTGTTCAGAACGACATACTTGAACTCGGAGGGCTGGCCGACGGGATGGGTGATATAGCCTTCCACGTAGGAGCGCTGCAGGAAGGAGAAGCCGCGGTCATACAGGCCGGTGACGACGCAGTCTTCCTCGATCAGCTTCTTCTCGGTGTTGATCATGATCTGCAGGCGGGCTTCGGGATCAACCTCGGCGCGCGCGGCCTCAACCATGGCGTTGTACTCGGGATCGATGTGATAGCCGCGGTAGCCGCTCTCGCTGGTCCACAGCTCCAGCCAGGTCATGGCGTCGTCATAGTCGGCGCCCCAGGCGGACAGCGCGAAATCATAGTTCTCGGTCTTCATCTTCTCGTTGCGGGCCTTCTGGGTCATGGAGTCGATGGTCACCTCGATGCCCAGCACCTTGCGGTAGCAGTCCTGGATGAACACGGCCATGTCGTTGAAGTCGGTGCCCTCGGCGGTCAGCATGGTGAGCTCGGGGGTGTAGCCCAGCTCGGCCACGCCGGCGTCCCAGTACTGCTTGGCCAGATCGGGATCATAGTAGGAGAAGTCGCCCGCGGCCTCGCGGAAGGTCTGGGTGTCGTTGCCGTGGATACCCTGGGAAACCACGCCGCCCGCAGGCACCGCGCCGGTCATCAGGATGGCGTCGCACAGCGTCTCGCGGTCCACCGCGTAATTCAGCGCCTTGCGGATGTTCAGGTTCATCTTGGGGTTGGAAACGTCATACTGGATGTAGTAGTTGCGGAAATCGCTGTACGTGCCAAACTCGGGATCGCCCATGAAGTTGAGCACGTCGATGGAGCTCAGGTTGACGCGGTCCAATTCGCCCGCCTCATAGGCGTTCAGGGCGGCGGAGGAATCGGTGATCACCTTGAAGTCGATGCCGTCCAGCTTCACGGAATCGGCGTCCCAGTAGGCCTCGTTCTTGACCATGGTGGCACCGACGCTCAGATCCAGAGAGGTGGCGATGAACGGGCCGCAGCACAGGATGGTATCGGCGGAGGTGGCGAACAGATCGCCCTGCGCCTTATAGAATTCCTCGTTCAGGGGGAACAGCACGGGCAGCGTGATGAAACGGTCGAAGAACGCGCAGGGATTGGCCAGCGTGACCTCGAAGGTCTTCTCGTCCAGCGCCTTGACGCCCACTTCGGAGGCTTCGATCTCGCCGTTCATGAAGGCGACGCCGTTCTTGAGGAAGGGCGCGATCACGTCGGCGTAGCCGTTGTTTTCGGAATCGCTGATCGCCTCGATCCAGGAGAACTCAAAGTCCTTGGCGGTCAGCGGAGCGCCGTTGCTCCACACCAGGCCGTCGCGCAGGATGAAGGTATACACCAGGCCATCCTCGGAAATGGTAAAGCTTTCGGCCAGCGCGGGCTGGGGATTGTGGTTTTCGTCCAGGCGCAGCAGGCCCTCGGAAATGGCGCCCAGCACCTCGAACAGGTGGCTGTCGGAGCCGATCACCTGGTTGAAGGTACGGAACACGCGGTCAGCATACACGTGAAAAACGTTGTCGCCCTCGGCATACGCGCCCAGGCAGCCTGTCAGCAGTACAACGGCCAGCAGGACGGCACACAGTGTCTTTTTCATGATTGCTTCACTCCCTGTCAATATTTCACTTCCCGCGCCGCGGAAAGTATTTAAAAAAATATTACGACATGCGCCCGGCCTTGTCAACCGCATAAGCATACTGAATACAGTTTAAAAACAATATATATTCCGCCGCTTCACAGCGTCACGGTAAACGCCGTGCCTTCGCCCTCGGCGCTGGACACCGTGATTTTTCCCTTGTGCGCCTCCACGATGCTGCGGGCGATCGCAAGGCCCAGCCCGTTGCCCGCCACCTCGCTGTTATGGCTGGAATCCACCCGGTAGAAGCGGTCGAAGATCCGGGACTGCGCCTCCGCGGGGATCGCCGGGCCGGTATTGTGCACGCGAAGGACGCGCCTGTCGCCCCGCGCCTCGAGGCGCACGGTGATCACGCCGTGCGCCTCGCCGTATTTCTGCGCGTTGCTGAGCAGGATCACGCACAGCTGCTTGATCATTTCCTCGTCGCCGGTATACATGATCCCCTCCGGGATCTGCGTTTCCAGCGTTTTGCCGGCCTCGAAGGCCGCGCTTTCAAAGGGCAGCGCCACGCTGAGCACGGCCCGGCTCAGATCGAACCGGCAATGCTCGGCCTTGACGCTTCCCTTTTCCATGCGGGCCAGCGTGAGCAGGTTTCCGATCAGGCGGTCGGCGCGCCGCACCTCGGACTGGATATATTCCAGCGCCTTGCCGCCGTTCCCGGCTTCGCCCGAGAGCGCTTCCGCGTTGGCCGATATGACCGCAAGCGGCGTTTTGAGCTCGTGGCTGGCGTCCCATACGAACTGCTTCTGCTTCTCCATCGCCTCGTCCACGGGCTTTACCATGCGGCGAATCAGCAGCACCGCGCCGAGGGCGAGCAGCGCGTCCTCCGCCACGGCGAACAGGCAGGTCAGCCGCAGCACGCGGTTGAAATCCTGCACGGCGAGACGCTGGTCCACCACGATCAGCATTTTGTCCTCGCCGCGGGAAACCAGGCGGTAATACTGGGTGTCGATATGCCCGGAATCCCCGCCTTTTTTGAGGACGTCGGCGGCCAGCGCCGCGATATCCTCATCCGAATACAGGCTCGCCCGGTCGCTGTCCCAGGAGATCACGCATCCCTTTTCGTCCATGAGCACGGTGTAGGAGCTGATCAGATTGGCGGCGCTGCGCAGATCGCCGCCGCGGGAGCGCCACCGCCGGTCGTTTTTCATGAAAGTCCATTCCGCGGCGTTTTCGCCGTCCTCCGACAGGGCCGGGGGCGTTTCCGGGGGAAAATCGGCGTCCGCGAACAGCTGCAGCATAGGCCGCTGGCCGTTGTTCTCGGCCAGCATGTCGAGTATCCCCTCGGCCTGGCTTTCAATGCTGCGCCAGTTGATCCAGTTGACGGCGAAGACCAGCCCGGCGGAGGCCAGCAGCAGCCCGCACAGCACCAGCAGGATCATGCGCTTTTTCAGCCGTCTGATCATACGCCTTCCTCCAGAGAATAGCCGATGCCGCG
This sequence comes from uncultured Eubacteriales bacterium, assembly GCA_902761825.1. Classification (GTDB taxonomy): domain Bacteria; phylum Bacillota; class Clostridia; order Christensenellales; family Aristaeellaceae; genus SFMI01. The sequence continues at coordinate 4,087 of CACWLY010000063.1, read as the reverse complement.
CGCCGCCCTGATCTTCACGTTCGAGCCGACAAAGGCCAGCTTTTTGCGCAGGAAGGAGATATACACCTCCACCACGCTGATATCGGCTTCGCTTTCATAGCCCCAGACGCGGTCGAAAATCGTATCCTTGGGCAGCGTCTGGCCGCTGTTGCGCAAAAACAGCTCCATCAACTGGTATTCCTTCGCGCCCAGTTTGACCTCCTGCCCGGTCTCGCGGTGGATGAGCCTGGCGTCCTGCCGGTTGAGCCATACGTCGCCGAAGGCCAGCTCCATCACCGGCGCTTCCTCCTTGCGCCGGGTGATCGCCCGCAGGCAGGCCGCCAGCTCGGCCGTCTGGAAGGGCTTGGGCAGGTAATAATCGGCCCCGCTCTCCAGCCCGCGCACGCGGTCCTCCAGCCCGGAGCGCGCGGTGAGCATGCACACCGGCGTTTTCACGCCCTCGGCGCGCAGCTTTCTGAGCACCGTAAAGCCGTCCATGCCGGGCAGCATCACGTCCAGCACGATCGCGTCGTATATGCCGCTCCGGGCGTATTCGTAGCCGTCGGGGCCGGTATAGACCGGATCGACGGTAAACTGCTCCCGCCGCAGCACCTGGCAGACGGCCGAGGACAGGGCCTTTTCATCCTCCACAAGCAATACGCGCATGGTTTCCTCCTGAAGCGTTATGTTTTGTCCCTTTTCCGGGAACGGACGCGTTCTTCCGCCGGTCCCGCGCGGTTCGCGGCCGTTTTCATTATAATACACAGCGCGAAGGAATGGCAAGCGAGAGGCCCGAAATAAAGCCGCCCGCGGCTCCGGCCTGTTTTTCTTTTGTTCGCCCCCTTGATCTTCACGCTTTAATGTGCTAAACTACCGGCGTGCGTCGGGGCGGAAACAGAACGCCCCGCGGGAAGGAAAACGCCATGTCCAGCAAAACCGGCCGCAAGTATTACTTCTTTTACTTTACCGTCCGCAGATGAGGTAAAGTAATTTTGCTGCACGCGTGTTTATCCTGAAAGGATCAAAACCGAGGGGCTCGCAGAATTACTGCGGGCCCTCTTTTCATGGAGGGTCAAAGCATGATTATCGCGCTGAGAAAAGACGTACGCAGGGAAGAAATGGATCATCTGATCTCCTGGCTGGAGACCTACGGCGTGCGCACGCACATATCGGAGGGCGAATACCAGACCATCGTGGGCCTGGTGGGCGACACCACGCGCATCGACACCGACCTGATCAGCGGGCTCGACATTGTGGAAAGCGTCACGCGCATTTCCGAGCCCTTCAAAAAGGCCAACCGGAAATTTCACCCCGAGGACACCGTCATCCGGATCGTCGAGGGGGTGGAGATAGGCGGCGGCAATTTCCAGTTTATCGCGGGGCCTTGCTCGGTGGAATCGGAGGAGCAGATGGAAACGGTAGCGCGAGCCGTCAAGGCCAGCGGCGCGAACCTGCTGCGCGGCGGCGCGTTCAAGCCGCGCACGTCGCCCTATGATTTTCAGGGGCTGCACGAGGAGGGCATCCGCCTGCTGCTGGAAACCAAGCGCCGCACGGGCATGCCCATCGTGACCGAGATCATGGATATCGCCCATCTGCCGCTGTTCGAGCAGGTGGACGTGATCCAGGTCGGCGCGCGCAACACCCAGAATTTCGAGCTGCTCAAGGAATTGGGCCACGTTCACAAGCCCATCCTGCTCAAGCGCGGCATCGCCGGCACCATCAAGGAGCTGCTGATGAGCGCCGAGTACATCATGGCCGGCGGCAACGAGCAGGTGATATTGTGCGAGCGCGGCATCCGCTCCTACGAAACCTACACCAGAAACACCCTGGATCTCTCCGCCGTGGCCGTGCTGCACGAAATGAGCCATCTGCCGGTGATCGTCGATCCCAGCCACGCCACCGGCGTCGCCCGGTACGTGCGCCCCATGGCGCTGGCCGCCGCGGCCTGCGGCGCGGACGGGCTGATGATCGAGGTGCACAACGATCCGCCCCACGCCCGGTGCGACGGCCCGCAGTCGCTGACCCCGGCGCAGTTCGACGAGGTGGCGAAATCGGTGAGGACCGTGCGCGCCGCCCTGGGAGGGATATAATATGGAAACCGTTGGCGTCGTGGGTCTCGGGCTCATGGGAGCCTCGCTGTGCAAGGCGCTGAAGGCCGCCGGCTATCATACGCTTGGCGTCGACATCGACGAAAGCACCCAGCAGTACGCCGCGCTCACGGGCACGGTGGACGGCAGGCTGACCGACGCGCGCGTCGGGGAATGCGGCTTTCTCTTTATCGCCCTGTATCCCGGCGCGGCGGTGGAATGGCTGACCGCGCACGCGCCGCTGATCGGCAAAAGCGCCGTCGCCGTCGATCTGTGCGGCGTCAAGCGCGCGGTCTGCGCCCCGTGCTTCGAGGCGGCGGAGCGCTTCGGCTTCACCTATATCGGCGGCCACCCGATGGCCGGGCGGCAGTTTTCGGGCATCAAGTACGCCAAGGCCGATCTGTACAAGGACGCCACCATGATCCTGGTTCCCCGGGAACAGGAAGACCTGTTTACGCTCAGCCGCCTGCGCGACCTGCTGCGCGCCGTGGGCTTCGCGCACGTGACCGTCACGACCGCCGAGGAGCACGACCGAATGATCGCCTTCACCTCGCAGCTCGCGCACGTGGTCAGCAACGCCTACATCAAATCGCCCACCGCCGCCGGGCATAAAAGCTTTTCGGCGGGCAGCTACCGCGATCTGACGCGCGTCGCCAAGCTGAACGAAACGATGTGGACCGAGCTGTTCCTGGACAACGCCGACTTTCTGGGGAACGAGCTGGACTGCATCATCGGCGAACTGGCCGCGTACCGCGACGCGCTGGCCGCGGGCGACGCCGAACGGCTCCGCGGCCTGCTGCGGGAGGGCCGCGAACGCAAGGAGGAGATCGATACCGAATGGAAAAGCTGACCGTTGCCGTAACGCCGCCCTATGAAGCGCTGCTCGAAAACGGCCTGCTTGACCGGGCCGGATATTACGCCGCTCGGGCCGTGCGCGGCCGCCGCGTGATGATCGTCACCGACGACGGCGTGCCGGAGGCGTACCCGCTCAGGGCGCGGGCTTCCTTTGAAAGCGCCGGGTTCGCGGCGGAAATATTCGTGTTTCCGCACGGCGAAGCCAATAAAACCTTGCGCACGGTGGAAGCGGCGCTGGACGCCGCCGACGCCGCCGGGCTGACCCGCGGCGACCTGTTCGCCGCCCTGGGCGGCGGGCTGGCCGGCGATCTGACCGGGCTTGCCGCGGCGCTCTACCTGCGCGGCGTCGATTTCATCCAGATCCCGACCACGCTGCTGGCCATGGTGGACGCCTCGGTGGGCGGCAAAACGGCGGTCAACCTGCGCGGCGGCAAAAACCTGTGCGGCGCTTTCCACCAGCCCCGGCTCGTGCTCTGCGACCCGGATACGCTCTCCACGCTGCCGCCCGCCGTATACGCCGAGGGCATGGCCGAGGTGATCAAGGCCGGGGCGATCTGCGACGCCGCCCTGCTGGACCGCGTCGCCCGGCATGAAGACATCGCCGGCGTCATCGCCGGCTGCATCCGCATCAAGGCCGATATCGTCCGCGGGGACGAGCATGACCGCGGCCGCCGCCAGCTGCTCAACCTGGGCCACACCTTCGGCCACGCGCTGGAAAAGCTGAGCGGCTTTTCGATCTATCACGGCGAGGGCGTGGCGGTGGGCATGCTGATCGCGGCCTTCGCCGCCGAAGCGCACGCACTGTGCGAGCCCGGCGTATACGCAGAGCTTCGCAGCCTGATTTCCGACGCGAACCTCCCGGTTTCCACGGCCTTCACCGCCCGTGAGATCGCCGCGAACGCCATGAACGACAAAAAGCGCCAGGGCGATACGCTGACGCTCGTGCTGCCCGAAAAGCGCGGGAAAAGCAGGCTGTATCCCATTCCCGCCGCCGATCTCGCGGCCTTTATCGCCTGCTGCGACGGGGAGGTGACGGCCAGATGAACCTGCGCGTATCGCCTCATCCCCTGTCCGGCACGGTGGAGCGCGTCGTCTCCAGCAAATCGCAGGCGCACCGCGCGCTGATCTGCGCCGCGCTGTCGCGGGAGCCCACGGCGCTCGGGCGC
>CACWLY010000062.1 GCA_902761825.1 uncultured Eubacteriales bacterium | reverse complement strand
GTCAACGTAGCGCTGCTACGCCTCCCTCCATTCAGCTTAGCCAGGGCGAAAAATCCATCCCAAATCTGATAATCTTTTATACTGAGAATAGTATTATATCATCGCCAAAAATTTTTTGAAAAGGTCTTGACAACTATATCGGCACGCGATATAATGCAATCACGATATATCGAAAGCCGATATATCGGAAGACGATAAGGAGGGAGCGCAATGCCTGACAGTCTGGCGTTGACCGAATCCACCTACTACATTCTGCTGTCGCTGTACAGACCGCAGCACGGATACGGCATCATGCAGCAGGCTGAGAGCCTGTCGCGCGGACGGGTGCGGCTGGCGGCGGGCACGCTGTACGGCGCGCTGAACACGCTGTGCGACAAGGGGTGGATCATCCAGCTTCCGGTGGACAACGGCAGCCGCCGGAAGGAATACCGGCTGACCGAGCGCGGTCTGGAAGTATTGAAACAGGAAGTGCGCCGCCTGCGGGAGCTGGCGGAAAACGGGGAAGCCATTTTAAAGGAGGAATTATGATGGCGGATCGCAAAACAATCCGTAAGTGGTTCTGGGTGTGGGAGTTTGAAAAGGAAGAAAACTGGCTGAACGACTTGGCTTTGAACGGCTGGGTGCTGGAAAGCGTGGGCTTTTGCGCCTATCATTTCGTGCGCTGCGAGCCCGGCGAATACAGCGTGCGCCTGGAAATGCATCCCTATGACGAAAGCTATGTGCAGTTTATGCAGGATACCGGCGCGGAGTACGTGGGCCGGATGATGATGTGGATCTATTTCCGCAAAAAGACGGCGGACGGCTCCTTCGATCTGTTCTCCGATATCGATTCCCGTATCAGCCATCTGGACAAGATCGGCAAAATGCTGGCGGCCATCGGCGGGGCGAACCTGCTGATCGGCGTTCTGAACAGCGTTTCCCCGTCCCGCGCGGGCTGGATCAACCTGCTGTGCTCCACGCTGCTGATGTACGCCCTGGGCCGCATTCACGGCAAAAAGGAAGCGCTGGAGCGCGAGCGCCTGCTGCATGAATGACGGCGGGAGGGAAGCGATGATGGAGCTTACGCCATTGCCCTGCGCGCTGTCGGTCTGCCGCCTGCGGAAGGGCGCGGCCGTCGATCTGAACCGGGATTTTTACTTTCTGTGCAGGACCGACGAGGAGCTTTCGCTGGTGTGCAAAACGGAAGACGCCCCCGCCGACGCCGAGAAACGCGACGACGGCTGGCGCGCCTTCCGTATCCGGGGCGAGCTGGATTTTTCGCTGATCGGCATCCTGTCCGGCATTTCCGCCCTGCTCGCGCGAAACGGGATCGGCATTTTCGCTGTTTCTACCTATAATACCGATTACATCCTGACAAAGGAAGAAGACTTCGCCCGCGCGCTGGACGCGCTGCGGGAAGCGGGGTACGCGGTGACGCGATAAAGACGGGGTTCATACGATTGGCGTTTCAGAAACTGATTCACGAAGGAAATAATACGAAAAAAGCGCCGTATTTCCGCGAAACAGGCAGGAAATACGCGCTTTTTTTCTGCGGGAAGAAAGCTGTGAAAGCAATCCGCGAAGCCGCTTGAGGTAAACGCGGTATCAGATTTCCGCTTTCATCTTATACAGCAGGCCCATGTCCCACAGCATGCTGCTGGTGAGGTATTTGTCGCGGATATCGCGGCTGGCGATGAAGGCGTCCTCGGTGTCCTGGCGGCTTATGCCGATATCGGCGGGCTCCATGGGCATGCCCAGATCGCGCATCAGGGCCGCGATGGTTTCGGTTTCGGGCAATTCTTCTGCGATGAAGCGCTGGATCTCGCTCCAGCCGTCGATGATATTGTCCAGCCGCCTTGCGTGGCGGGCGGGATCGTTTTTATGGAACGTTTCGTGCTCCTGGCGGATCACGGCTTCGGCGGCCTTGCCGAACACGCGGCGGATCATGGCCTCCCATTCGCCGTTGCTGAAGCCTGCCATGAACGCCTCGGCGGTTTTGCGGTCGGGGGTCATATTGCGTATTTTATCGTACAGGCGCAGGGTGAGCAGCGTGCCGACGCCCACCTGGATGCCGTGCAGCTCGTAGGGCTTGCCGCGATCCAGGCACATCATTTCCCACAGATGGCTGAAATAGTGCTCCAGCCCGCTGGCCGGACGGCTGATGCCGGCGTAGCTCATGGCGATGCCGCTGAGCACCAGGCCTTCCACCGTGGCCTGCACGGCCTTTTCGTCGCGGTTCTTGAGGCCGGGGGCGTTTTCGACCACCTTGCGCAGGCTTTCGCGCATGAGCCCGGCGATGTTTTCGCAGTAATATTCGCCGGTCACCAGGTTGCTGATGCGCCACTCGCACAGGGCGACATACTTTGCCAGCATATCGCCGAAGCCCGCCCACAGCATGCGCATGGGCGCGTTTTTGATGATATCGATATCGCAGAGGATGGCGGCGGGCGCGGCGTTGTACAGCGACACCTTGATGCGCTCGCGGATCATGCTGCTGCTGTTGCTGGCGTAGCCGTCCATGCTGGGGGCGGTGCCCACGATCAACTGCTTTTTGCCCACGGCGTGGCAGAGCACCTTGCAGCAATCGTTGATCACGCCCGAGCCGATGCCCATCACGCAGTCGCAGGAGGGATCAAAGGCCATCGTCAGGCTGCCGACGGCGTATTCGTCGGGCTCCACGTGCTCCATGGGGAAGCGGTACAGCGTATAGGGAACGCCCGCCCCGTCCAGCACGGCGCGCACGCTGTCCCAGGCCGCCGCTTCGGTGTTCACGTCGCAGACGACGAAGGGCTTTGTTCCGCCCACCGCCCGCAGGGCGTCGGGGAGATACCGGACCGCGCCGGGCCCGATGCGAAGATAATCCATGGAAACCTTGTGCGTGCGTCCGCAGGCGCAGGCGTGTCCGCGGGGATCGATCAGCTGATCCAGAGTGGCTTGAGAGAATTGCAGCATGGCAAAGCGCTCCTTTCCGTACAATAGCGGCATGGTTCTATTGTATCCGCGGGGGAAAGGGTTGTCAACCGCCCGCTGCGATAACCGCCGGGAGCGCGAATGCATAAAACAAACAGAAAAAAACAAAAAAGAAACAATGGAGGCGAAGGGGAAATTTGCAGGGCCGCGCGGACATAAATGCAATTTTCTGCGTTATTTTTCCCAGATGGGCTTGCTTTTTGGATAAACGGTTGATATAATCATATGTATTCCTTCCCGAAAACGTTCTTCGGGCGGGACAGTATATGTTTTTAATCATCCCGAGCGATGATTGAAATAAAACTTTTACATGGAGGAAGAACTATGAAGAAACTGCTTGCTATGCTTCTGGCTCTGTGCATGGTCCTGTCTGTGGCCGGCGCTCTGGCCGAAGCCCCCGCTGAGCACGTGCTGGTCTACGGTGCGAGCACCGAGATCAACGGTGACTTCGCCCCCGGCGCCTGGTGGACCAACAACGCCACCGACAAGATGCTGCGCGACTTCACCAACGATTATTCCGTGATCGCGTCCGATCAGGGCGGCGCTCTGGTGGTCAACAACACCGTGGCCTCTTCCGTTGAAGGCGTCATGAACGAGGACGGCACCAAGACCTACACCGTCAAGCTGAACGACGGCCTGGTGTTCAACAACGGCGAAGCCATCACCATCAAGGATTTCCTGTGGTCCACCGCTTTCAGCTGCTCCTCCGTGGCCAGCGAAGTCGGCGCCAAGATGACCGGCTATCTGACCATCGTCGGCGGCCAGGATTACTATGACGGCAAGGCCGAAACCATCACCGGTCTGCGCATGCTGGACGATAACACCTATCAGATCAGCATCGTCGCCGATAAGGTTCCTTACTACTTCGATATCAGCTATGCCAGCACCAGCGCTTACAGCATGAAGTACTGGCTGGGCGAGAACGTGGATATCGCTGACGACGGCAACGGCGTGTATTTCAAGGGCCTGTCCAAGGACGCCATTGAAAAGCAGCTGGAGTATGCCCGCTTCAACGCCGGTGAAGACCGCGTTTCCGCCGGCCCCTACAACCTGGTTGAATTCGACCAGGCTTCCAAGCAGGCCACCCTGGTGATCAACGAGAACTATCAGGGCAACTTCGAAGGCCAGAAGCCTTCCATCCCGAAGATCGTCATCACCAAGGCTGAGGACGCCACCTGGTTCGACGCCCTGAAGACCGGCGCCTTCAACTTCTATGACACCATCACCGACGGCGAACACATCAACAACGCCATGGACCTGATCGAGGACGAGGCGAACAAGGACGTGCTGGGCTACGGCTTCAACTATGTGCAGTTCGACCGTCCCGGCTACGGCAAGCTGATGTTCCAGAGCGACTTCGGCCCCACCCAGTTCCCCGCCGTGCGTCATGCCATAGCTCACCTGCTGGACCGCAACGAGTTCGCCAACCGCTTCTGCGCGGGCTGGGGCGGCGTTGTGAACGGCCCCTATGGCACCGCCATGTGGATGACCAAGGAATCCGAAGAATGGCTGGATGAGAACCTGGACAACTACGCCTACAACCCCGAAAAGGCCATCGAGCTGCTGGTCGAAGACGGCTGGGTGCTGGATGAGAACGGCAACGAGTATGTCGAGGGCGTCCGCTATAAGGAAGTCACCGAAGAGCAGGCCGGCCAGTATGTCCACACCAAGAAGCTGGACGACGGCCGCATCCTGATGGGCTGCGAAATCGAATGGTCCTCCTCCGAGGGCAACAGCGTGTCCGAGCTGCTGGGCATCATGCTGGCCAATGGCGAGCAGACTGCCGCCGCCGGCATCAAGATCAACCAGAACATCATGAGCTTCGCCGAGCTGCTGAACTACATGTACCGCGACGCGACCCAGGGCGACAAGTACGGTGTTCCCACCTACTGCATGTACAACCTGGCCAGCAACTTCACCTCCATCTACGACATGAGCTACAGCTACACCCTGGATCCCGACATGGTGGCCGAGGGCTACAACACCGACTACATCTTCGATGAAGAGCTGGATAAGCTGTCCATGGACATGGTGTACGGCGTTGAGGCCGGCGACGATGCCGCTTATCTGGACATCTGGCAGAAGTTCATCAAGCGCTGGAACGAGCTGCTGCCCGAAGTGCCGCTGTACTCCAACATCTACATCTCCGTGTATCCCGACTGGCTGGAGAACTACAACCAGGATTCTTACTGGGACTTCGAGCAGGCCATCCTGTACGCGACCATCGCGGAGTAATGTGAAAACGGTTTTATAACCAGAATCACGGGGGGCGGACACTCCGGTGTCCGCCCCTTTCTTCCTATCTTGTACGGACAATGACATCAGCCGTTTTTATTCGGAAAGCGGCTGATGCCATTGCCCGCAATGGAAGACACAAAGGCAAAGTCTAAGGGGGGTGCCGAATGGGCAAGTATATTCTCAAGCGCTGCGGGTACATTGTGGTGGTATTTATGATTCTGTCGCTGCTGATGTACTCGCTGTACAACCTGATCCCCACCGACCCGGCGCGCCAGGAGCTGGAGCCCCAGCGCAAGGCGCTCAAGGCCGACGAGTATCAGATGCTGTATCAGCAGCTGCGCAAGGAAATGGGTCTGGACGATCCGCTGATCGTGCGTTATCTGCGATGGATCGGGCTGTGGAAGGATACCGACGGTACGTTCAACGGCGTATTCGAGGGCAACTTCGGCTACAGCAACCTGTATAAACGCAACGTGGTGGATGTCATCAAGACGCCCATGGGCAACACCATATTCATCAATATATTCTCCACCATCGCCTCGCTTGGCATCACGATACCGCTGGGCATATACTGCGCGGTGCATAAGGGAAAACGCTTCGACAGCGTCACCCAGGTGGTGACGATGCTGGGCTACAGCATTCCCGTGTATATCATCGCGCTGATATTTATGTATCTGCTGTGCGTGCTATGGCGCGTATTCCCGATCATGGGCACCAAAACGCCCGGCGCGGTATACGCCAACGGCTGGCAGGAATTTGTGGATATGCTGTATCACATCGCCCTGCCGGTCATCGTCATGACCTTCGGTTCGCTGGGCGGCATGACGCGCTATGTGCGCTCCGCCATGATCGACGCGCTGAGCATGGATTATATCCGCACCGCCCGCGCCAAGGGCCTCAGGGAAAAAGTGGTCATTTACAGCCACGCCTGGCGCAACGCCCTGCTGCCCGTGATCACCAGTATCCTGGGCTGGTTCCTGGGCATCTTCGGCGGCTCGGTCATCATCGAGAACACCTTCTCGCTCAACGGCATGGGCAAGCTGTACTGGCAGGGACTGAACAACATGGACTTTGAGCTGGTGCTGGCTATCCAGATGTTCTATTCCATCGTTTCCCTGATCGGCTCGCTGCTGATCGATATCAGCTACGGCCTGGTCGACCCGCGCGTGCGCGTGGATAAGTAAGGAGGGTCGGAGAGATGGCAAAGAAAAAAGGATTTTTCCTGACCCGCTGGTTCAAGCGCGCGTTTTTGGGCAGCGATCAGGAAGTGCGCGATTTCATGCAGGAAGAGCAGGTGCAGACGCCCTTCCGCACCATGGCCCACAACTTCTTCAGCAAGCATACCGTGCGGATCGGTCTGATCGGCTTTTTCCTCATTTTCCTGTTCGTGCTGATCGGCCCGCGCTTCTGGGTGCTGGACCTGTCCGATCAGGATTCCACGCTGACAAACCTGCCGCCTTCCAGTAACATGATGGACGTGCCCAAGGAGCTCAAGGGCAAGATCGCCGATATCGCGGCCGGCCGCACCTACGGCGTGGGCCTGGATACCGACGGCCACCTGCATACCTGGGGCTATACCCGCATCACGGAAAAAATCAATATCGCCGACATCCCGGATGAAGTGCGCAACGCCGATCTGGTGATGTTCGCCGCGGGCGAGGACCACGTGGTCGCGCTGGGCGACGACGGCCAGCTGTACGTATGGGGCAACACCCGCCTGCAGCAGGGGCAGTTCAGCAGCGAAATGAAAAAGGCCATGAAGGCCAATGACGCCACCTGGGACATCATCCAGCTGGAGGCCAGCAACCAGTTCTCCGCCGCCCTGAGCAGCGACGGCACGCTGTATCTGTGGGGCAACACCAACGTGGCCGATATCAAGCTGCGCAAGCAGTATCAGGGCAACATCGCCAAGGTGGCCCTGACCAGCAACGAATATATCTGCCTGCTCAAGGACGGCACGGTGGCCTACACCGGCTTTAAGGACAAGGGCAGCGCCTTCGCCGCCATTCCCGAAAACCTGCAGGGCGTGACCGTCAAGGACATCGCCGCTACCAGCAGCACGATGGCCGCCGTGACCGAGGACGGCCAGGTGGTGGTATGGGGCAACGCCAAGAACGGCGAAAAGAATATCCCCGCCTTCTCCGCTCCCGTAAAGAAGCTCTACGCCGGCCGCTTCCACTATACCGCGTGGCTGGAAAACGGGGACGTCGTCTCCTGGGGCGGCAACAAGTATCATCAGACCGAAGTGCCCGCCTCCGTGGCGCACGGCGCGAATATCCGTGAAATCTATACCGGCAACTTCCAGAACTACGCCGTTATGGAAGACGGCACCGTGGAAACCTGGGGCCTCAAGGGCTTCTTCCTGGGCACCGACGGCCAGGGCCGCGACCTGCTGACCCGTATCGTCAACGGCGGCCGCGTCACCATGACGGTCGGCGCGATCTCCGTTATCATCGCCACCATCATCGGCGTGGTGCTGGGCGGCATCGCCGGATACTTCGGCGGCAAGGCCGACATGCTGATCATGCGTATCGCCGAGATCGTCGGCGGCCTGCCCTTCATTCCCTTCGCCATGATCCTCTCCGCCGTGATCGGCTCCCGCCTGGACCCCACGCAGAAGATGTACCTGATCATGGTGGTGCTGGGCGTGCTGAGCTGGACGGGCACCTGCCGCCTGGTGCGCGCGCAGATCCTGGCCCAGCGCGAAATGGAATACGTCACCGCCGCCAAGGCCATGGGCATCAAGGAAGGCACGATCGTGTTCCGCCACATCCTGCCCAACGTGATCAGCCTGCTGCTGGTCTCCATGACGCTGGACTTCGCCACCTGCATGCTGACGGAGAGCTCGCTTTCCTACCTGGGCTTCGGCATCCCGCTGCCCACGCCTACCTGGGGCAACCTGCTGACCGGCGCCAACAACTCCATCGTTATCCAGCAGTACTGGTGGCAGTGGGTGTTCCCGGCGGCGATCTTCGGTATCTGCACCATCTGCATCAATATGATCGGCGACGGCCTGCGCGACGCGGTTGACCCGAAGAGCGCCGAACGCTGAGGAGGTGGATAAAAATGGCATTGCTTGAACTGAAAGATCTGCATACATTCTTTACCACCAAACGCGGTATCGTAAAAGCCGTGAACGGCGTCAGCTACAGCGTGGAAGCCGGACGCACGCTGGGCGTCGTGGGCGAATCGGGCTCCGGCAAGAGCGTTTCCGCCATGAGCATCCTGCAGCTGCTGGACGGCAACGGCTATATCGATTCCGGCTCCATCGAGTTTGACGGCCGCGAGCTGACCAGGCTGAGCCGCAGCGAAATGTACAAGATCCGCGGCAACGAGATCTCGGTGATCTTCCAGGAGCCCATGACCAGCCTGAACCCCGTGTTCACGGTTGAAAAACAGGTTTCCGAGCCGTTCATGATCCACCAGGGCATGAACAAAAAGCAGGCGCGGGAAAAGGTGATCGAGATGCTCAAGGACGTCAAGATCCCCAATCCCGAGACCGTCGCGAAGCAGTATCCGCACCAGCTGTCCGGCGGTATGCGCCAGCGCGTCATGATCGCCATGGCGCTGGCCTGCCGGCCCAAGCTGCTGATCGCGGACGAGCCCACCACCGCCCTGGACGTGACCATTCAGGCGCAGATCCTGAAGCTGATGAACGAGCTCAAGAAGGAGCACGGCACGTCCATCCTGTTCATCACCCACGATCTGGGCGTTATCGCGCAGATGGCGGACGACGTGGCCGTCATGTACTGCGGCCAGGTGGTGGAAATGGCCCCCGCGCGCACGATCTTTACCAAGTCCGTATTCTCCCATCCCTATACCGAGGGTTTGATGACCTCCATTCCCCGGCTGGATACCCCGGCCGACGAGCGCCTGGACGCCATTCCCGGCGCGGTGCCGCATCCGCTCGATCTGCCCAAGGGCTGCAAGTTCGCGCCCCGCTGCAAGTACTGCACCAAGCGGTGCATGGAGGAAGAGCCTGAACTGACCGAGGTTATGCCCGGCCAGCAGGTGCGTTGCTTCTACGCACGAAAGGAGGAGCGTCATGCAAACCTCGCAAAGAAGTGAGAAAAAGCCGCTGCTGAAAATCAGCAACCTGAAACAGTATTTCCCGCTGAAGACCAAGGGCCTGTACGTGAAGGCCAACGACGGCGTGACCCTGGATATATACGAGGGCGAAACGCTGGGCCTGGTGGGCGAATCGGGCTGCGGCAAGAGCACGCTGGGCCGCACGATCCTGCAATTGTACCGGCAGACCGACGGCCGCACCATGTATTATGGCAAGTCGTTGGACGACATCGCCCCCAGTTACGTAGGCGAAACCATCCGCACGCTGAACAAGCGCCGGGTGCAGCTCAAGGAGCTGGAAAAGAAGCGCGACGCGCTGCAAAAGGAATACGACGCCATGACCGAGGAAGGCCATGCCAAGTATACCAAGCTCAACGAGCTGAACCAGGCCAAGAAGGAAGCGAACGACGCCTTCCTGGATATGGCCAACCTGCTGGGCGGCTTCATCATGGTGGATGATACCAAGCCCGTGATCGACGCCTTTACCAATCTGTACCAGCATTCCTCCAAACAGTGCGAGCTGGAGCAGAAGCTGAGCGCCGCGCAGCTGGTTCTGGACGACGCTGAGTTCGCGCTGGAAACGCGCAAAAAGGCGGGCAAGAGCACGGCGGGCGCGGAAAGCCGGCGCAAGAAGGCGCAGGACAAGGTGAACGCCATTCAGGCCGAGATCGATGAAGTGAAGCGGGAATTGGCCGCCGCGCGCGCGGGCATCGACGAAATGCGCAAGCAGTACGCCAATGATCCCGAGTTCCAGCGCCTGGAAAGCTATCGGGACGCGGGCATCGACCTGGCGCGCCTGACCTATAACGAGATCCGCCTGCTGCGCAGCGATCTGCAGATGATCTTCCAGGATCCCTATTCCTCGCTGAATCCGCGCATGACCGTGGGCCAGATCATTTCCGAAGGCATGATGGCGCATAATATGTTCAAAAAGAACGACGCGCGCCTGCAGGAGAGGATCATTAAGGTGATGGACGACGCCGGTTTGCAGGCGTACTTCATCCACCGCTATCCGCATCAGTTCTCCGGCGGCCAGCGCCAGCGCATCGGCATTGCCCGTTCCCTGGCCGTGCAGCCGAAGTTCGTGGTGTGCGACGAGGCCGTAAGCGCCCTGGACGTGTCCATTCAGTCCCAGATCATCAACCTGCTGCAGGATCTCAAGGAGCAGCAGAACCTGACCTATCTGTTCATTACCCATGACCTGAGCGTGGTCAAGTATATCTCGGACCGCATCGGCGTCATGTATCTGGGCAATATCGTGGAGCTGGCCGAATCCCAGGAGATCTTCAATCATCCGCTGCATCCCTATACCGAAGCGCTGATGAACGCCATTCCCACCACCGACGTGGAGAGCAATAAGGAATTGCAGATCCTGGAAGGCGATATCCCCAGCCCCGTGAACCCGCCCAAGGGCTGCAAGTTCCATACGCGCTGCAAGTATTGCACCGAGGTCTGCCAGCACGTCGAGCCCGAATGGGTGGAGGCCGCGCCCAATCATTTCGTGGCCTGCCACCATATCCTGGGCAGCGAAACGAAGGAATAACCATGTTGTTTCAGGGAAGATACGAAAAAGCCCGCAGGCTTCAGCAGGAACGGCTCAACGGCCGCGAGCGCGCCTTCGACGACGAGACGCTTTCCGATAAGCTGGAAAAAAAGGATACCGCCGCGCTGATCATCTCCGCGCTGCTGATATTCCTTCCCGCCGCCCTGCTCGTGCTCGGCATCGTTTCGCTGATCGGATACCTGTTTGTGGCGCGGTAAAGCGCCGCGAAACAGAAAAGCCGGCGTTGCCAACGTAGCGCTGCTACGCCTCCCTCCATTCAGCTTAGCCAGGGCGAAAAATCCATCCCAAATCTGATAATCTTTTATACTGAGAATAGTATAAAAAAGGAGAACGTCACAGGCTCCGGGCCCCGACGTTCTCCTTTCTTATGCTGTTTTTCTTCCGGAAGAAAGCGCGTATTTCTTGTCTGTCAGGCGAAAATACGACGTTATTTTGCAGTGAACCGCCCTTCGCTGCACAATTGGCATTTGATCTTGGCGGCTGTTGTCTTGCGATCCGGTCTGTGGTATACTGCATACGACGCATTATACGACGACAGGCAAAGGAGGCCCTATGCCCACGATCCGGGAAACGCTGCGCGGGGCGGCCGCGCGGCTGGAAGCGGCGGGCGTGCCCGAACCAATGAATGACGCCGCGCTGCTGCTCTCCCACGTGACGGGAGAAGGGCAGCTGCTTCTGCGCGCTGACGCGGGCCGCAGCCTTGCGCCGGAAACGCTCGCCGCTTTCGACGCGCTGATCGCGCGCAGGGAAAAGCGGGAACCGCTGCAATACATAACCGGCGAAGCGTATTTTATGGGCCTGCGCCTGAAGACGGCCCCCGGCGTGCTGATCCCGCGCTTCGATACCGAAACGCTGTGCGAGCAGGCGCTATGCCGCATGACCGGGACCGAGCGCGTGCTCGATCTGTGCACCGGCAGCGGCGCGCTGGCCGTCGCCATCGCGAAAAAATATCCCGGCGCGAGCGTGCTTGCGGGGGATATCAGCCCGGACGCCTGCGCCCTGGCCCGCGAAAACGCCGCCCGCTGCGGCGCGCGGGTTACGGTAAGGCAGGGCGATCTGTTCGCGCCGTTCAGGGGCGAGCGCTTTGATCTGATCGTCAGCAACCCGCCCTATATTCCCGCGGGCGAGCTGGATTCGCTGCAGGCCGAGGTGCGGCGCGAGCCCGCCCTTGCGCTGGACGGCGGCGGCGACGGGCTGGACTTTTACCGGCGGATCACCGCGGAAGCGCCGGAATATTTGCGCGCCGGAGGCTGGCTGCTGCTGGAGATTGGCAGCGATCAGGCCGGGGCGGTGACCGCGATGATGACGGGCTATCGGGAAATCAATGTATACGGCGATCTGAACGGCCTGGATCGCGCTGTCGTGGGGAGGGTTTGACATGGGCTATGTAAGCGATATCCGCAAAAAAATAGGCCACGATCCGCTGATGATCGTGGGCGCGAGCGTGATTCTGGTGAACGAACGCGGGCAGACGCTTTTGCAGCGCCGGGCCGACAACGGGATGTGGGCCTATCATGGCGGCAGCACCGACCTGGGCGAAAGCGTGGAGTCCGCCGCGCGCCGCGAGCTGCTGGAAGAAACCGGCCTGACCGCCGGCGATATGACGCTGCTGGGCGTCTTTTCGGGCCCCGACATGGGGTACACCTATCCCAACGGCGATCAGGCGTACATTGTGGACTGCGTTTTCGTCTGCCGCGATTATTCGGGCGATATCCGCCCCCAGGAGGAGGAAGTCAGCGAGCTGCGCTGGTTTTCGCCGGACGCCCTGCCCGCGGAGATCAGCCCTACCTGCAGACCCGCGCTGTACCTGTGGGCGGGCAAGGCTTCCGCGCAGCGTTGAACGACGGAAGGCCGGTTTGCGCGGCCCGCGCGGGATCTGTTGTTTGCTCCCGGCGGACAGCGGAAACCGAGCGGCTGAGCAAGGGGCGGCCGCGCGTTTGCCGTGAAAAGAAAATATGCGCGCAAGATAACGGAATCGGCACTTTCGTGCGGGATTCCGTTATTCTTTTATTGACAAGCTGGCAAAGGGTTGCTAAAATACGATTGAATACGATTTTGGTCAGAGAGGTGGACGATGGCTTATATTTCCCGCGCGTTGGAGCAGAAATTCCTGGAAGCCTGCAAGGAATACAGCTGTGTTCTGCTGATCGGTCCCCGGCAAGTCGGAAAATCCACGATGCTGGAGCATTTGATGGTGGGTACAAACCGCAAAAGGGTCACGCTGGACGATACCGCGGAACGGAAGCTTGCGAAAACCGATCCCGCGCTTTTTCTGGAAGTGCATCCCGCGCCTGTGCTGATCGACGAGGTTCAGTACGCGCCGGAGCTGTTTTCCTATATCAAGATCCGGGTGGATAACGGCGCGTCGCCGGGCGCTTACTGGCTGACGGGCTCCCAGACGTTTCGCCTGATGGAGCTGGCGCAGGAATCCCTTGCGGGACGGACGGCGATCCTTCATATGTCCTCCCTGTCGCAAAGCGAATTGTACGGCCCCGGCGGCGCCGCGCCCTTCGCGCTGTCGCTACCCTCGCTGAACGCGCGAAGGGAAGCGCTCACAGCAGCGTCGCCCGTTGAAATCTATAACCGCATCTGGCAGGGCAGCCTGCCGGCCTATCGCAGCGGCAAGTTCTCGGATCGGGATCTTTTTTACAGCTCGTATATCCAGACCTATATTGACAGGGATGTGAGCGATATCATCTCCGGCGTGGACAAATTGCAGTATGCCGATTTTATCCGTGCCGCGGCCTGCCGAGCCGGACAAATACTGAATATACACGACATCGCCGGGGACGTATCGGTCAGCGACGATACCGCCAAGCGCTGGCTGCAGGTGCTGGAAAAATCGGGCGTGATCTTTTATCTTCGGCCTTATTCCAATAATCTGCTGAAGCGCACGCTGAAAACGCCCAAAATGTACTTCTTCGATACCGGACTGGTGGCGTATTTAACTTCGTATTCCAGCCCTGAAATCCTGATGAACGGCGCAATCAACGGCGCGATCCTGGAAAACTACGCGGTTGCAGAGATCGTGAAAACCTATCGCAACAACGCGAAGGAGCCGATCCTCCATTATTATCGGGACAAAGAAGCGAACGAGATCGACCTGGTGCTCGAAAGCGACGGCGAGCTGCATCCCCTGGAAATCAAAAAAAGCGCCAATCCAGGCACGGAACTGACAAACGCGTTCAGGATCCTGGACAAAAGCTCCATGCCCAGAGGAAACGGAGCCGTTCTCTGCCTCCGGAATGAAATGACCGCCATGGATCGGCAGAATTTCATCGTGCCCATCTGGATGATTTGAGCGGATCGGAAAAAGAGCATCCTCCGATCCCTTTCATTGCAGCAAAAAACGGCAAACGAAAGCGCGCCCGTTCACCGATCCGGTGTCGGGCGCGCCGTTGCTTTTTCGCGGGGATCGCGCTTATTCTTCGGTCTTTTTGGCGGCCTTTTTCCTGGGCGCGGCTTCCTTCTTTTCGGCCGCGGGCTTCTTGGCGGCAGTCTTCTTGGCCGCGGGCTTCTTTTCGGCCGCGGGCTCTTTCTTCTCGGCGGGCTTGCGCACGCGCTTTTTGGGCGTTTCCTCCGCGGACGCTTCGGCGGCTTCCTCGGCCGCTTTACGCGCTTCGGCCGCGGCCTTCAGCATGTTTTCATACAGCGCCAGATAGGTGTCGGCGGACACGTCCCAGCTGTAATCGCCGCGCATGCCGCGCTGCTGCAGCTGCCACCAGATGTCCTTGTGCTCCCAGTAATAGCGCAGGGCGCGGCGGATGACGAACAGCATGTCGTGCGCGTTGTAATTGAAGAAGGTGAAGCCGTTGCCGGCGTTGTTGTAATGGTTGTAGCTCAGCACGGTGTCGCGCAGGCCGCCGGTCTCGCGCACCACGGGCACGCAGCCATAGCGCAGGGAGATCATCTGGCTCAGGCCGCAGGGCTCGAACTGGCTGGGCATCAGGAACATATCCGCGCCGGCGTAAATGCGGTGCGCCAGGCCCTCGTCCATCTGGAAGCGGGCGGCCACGCGGCCGGGATACTGCTGCTCGGCCCAGCTGAACAGGTTGACATAGCGGCTTTCGCCCATGCCCAGCACGACCAATTGCACATGCTCGTCCATGATCTGGCCGATTACGTGATCCACCAGGTCCAGGCCCTTCTGGCTGCTCAGGCGGCCTACCATGCCGATGATCGCGGCGTCGGGATCCTCGTCCAGGCCCAGATAGCGCTGCAGATCGAGCTTGCACTCCTTGCGGCCCTCCATGTCGTCCGCCGTATAGTTCTTTGCGATCAGCGGATCAGTGGCCGGGTTCCAGACGTTGATATCGATGCCGTTCAGCACGCCGGACAGATGGTTGCGCTTGGCGCGCAGCAGGCCGTCCAGGCGCTCGCCGTAATAGGCGGTGGTGATTTCTTCGGCATAGCTGGGGCTGACCGTCGTGATCTCGTCGGCGTATACCAGGCCGGCCTTCATGAAGTTCGCGCAGCCGTAGCATTCCAGCTTGTCGTCGGTGAAGTACTCGGGATCGAGGTTCAGCACGTCCTTCACGTCTTCCACGCCGAAAACGCCCTGGTACTGCAGGTTATGGATGGTGAACACGGAGCTTACGGTCTGGTAGAACTTATCCCAGCCGTACTGAATGCGCATCAGCGCGGGGATCATGCCGCTCTGCCAGTCGTGGGTGTGCAGGATGTCCGGATGGAAGCCGATGCGCGGCAGGGCTTCCAGCACGGCGCGGCAGAAGAAGCCGAAGCGCTCGTACTCGTCGCCGCCCATGCCGTAGATGTAGTTGCGGTAGAAGTAGTACTCGTTATCCACAAAATAGAAGATCACGCCGTCCTGCCGCAGTTCCTCGATGCCGCAGTACTGGCTGCGCCAGCCCATCTGCACGTAAAAGTCGCATACGTGGGTCAGCTGGCTGCGGTATTTTTCGGGGATCATGGCATACTTGGGCAGGATCACGCGCACATCGTGGCCTTTTTTGGCCAGCACGGGCGCAAGCGCGCCTACAACGTCGGCAAGACCGCCGGTCTTGATGAATGGAACGCACTCGCTCGCGGCAAACAATATGTTCATGTTAAATTCTCCTTGTCGTATTTTGGTTGGCTTTTGTCAGCTTTATTGTAGCACAGAATACACCGCCGCGCAACAGCCTGTACAAAATCAATGCAGTTTTTGCCGCATCCGCCATCCGCGCCGCTTCCGAGTATCCGCGAACGCCGGAGGTATGAAAAACCGGCCGTTTTTCAAATTGAACGCCGCGGGATTTTCGGCTATAATCGGGTCGTGGCTGAGGCCAGGCCGCAATTATGAAGAAAAGAGGGACGGCAATATGGCGTATAATCTGAACGAAGTGGCGATGATCACGGGGCTTACCACGAGGACCCTGCGCAATTACCTGAAGCTCGATCTGCTCAAGGGCGAAAAAGTGGACGGGAACTGGAGCTTTTCCGTCGAGGATCTCGAAGCGTTCCTGTCCAACCCGGTCGTCAGACAGGCGATCGCCGCGAAGCGGAACGCCGTGGTGTACGATTTCCTTTCAGATTCCTTCAAAAAGAGCAACCGCATCTGCGCGATCCTGGATTTTCCCATCGACAGGGAGGAAGCCATGGAAACGGCCGCGTTCTTCTGCGAGATGATCAATAAGAACGGAAGCGATATCAGCTTCAAGTTCAATATGGAGAATCATTTCGCGCGCTTTATCCTGTCCGGCACGGAGGATCAGGTCAGCGGCTTAATGAAGGCATACTACGAACGAGCCTGAGAGCCATGACGCAAAGAGAACGACGAGGGCGCCGCCGTCGTCGTTCTCTTTGTTTTTGCTTTTTGCATAAAAGCCGGATAATACTATTCTCAATCTAAAATCTTATCATCTTTGGGTGTCTTTTCCGTCTTGGCGTTGCTTTGTACGCCCCGCGCCCTGCGCAAGGGCTTGCGCGC
>CACWLY010000061.1 GCA_902761825.1 uncultured Eubacteriales bacterium | reverse complement strand
GGCAGGCTAAGGGCGGGCAATCCGCAGATTGCCGCCCGCAACCCGCGCTTCCCGCAGGGAGCAGCGCGGGGCGAGCCAGAAGAAAGCGCGTATTTCCTGTCTGTTTCGCAGAAATTCGGTGCTTTTTGTCTTAATTTACCATTCACATCATGGCTCTTAAAAGATTGATAGATGCGGAGCGGATTTTTCTCTCTGGCTAAGCTGAACGCAGGAAGGCGGAGCAGCGCCGAACACGGTGCGGCTGAGGACGGGCAATCCAGCAGATTGCCGCCCGGAACCCGCGCGCAAGCGCATGCACAGGGCGCGGGAGTACAAAGCAAAGCCAGAGTGGAAAAGACGCCCAAAGATATAAGATTTCAGAGGAAGAATAGTATTTAACACGAAACAATCGGGGGCCGTTATGCAGGTCCCCGATTGCGCGGATGCGGTATGGATTATTCGGCGGCGCTTATAATGGAGATGTTCTTGCCGAACCATTCGGTGCTGATCTTTTCGATCGTTCCGTCGTTCTCCATTTCGATCAGCAGCTCGTTCACCTTGTCGCGCAGGGCCACGTCCGCCTTGCGGAAGCCGATGCCGTACAGGTCGTCCTCCAGGCTGTCGATCACGACCAGCGTGTCGTCGTTCAGGCCGGCGATGCGGTATTCGGCCACGACCAGGTCGATCAGCACGGCGTCAACGCCGCCCTGCTGCAGATCCATCAGGGCCGTCAGGTATTCGTCATAGGGCAGCGTGGTGACCGAAGCGTAGAAATCGGCGTACTCGTCGTAGGTCTCCAGCACTTCCTCGGCGAAGGAACCGCTCTGCACGCCGATGTTCTTGCCCGCAAGGTCGTCGATGGAGGCAAAGCCGTTGCCGTCCTTGACCACCAGCACGATCTGGTTGTTCATATAGGGCAGGGACATGCTCATGCTCTCCAGGCGCTCGTCGGTGATGGACATGCCGTTCCAGATGCAGTCGATCTTGCCGTTGGCAAGCTCCATTTCCTTGGCGGCCCAGTCAATGGGCTGGCAGACCAGCTCCACGCCCAGACGCGCGGCCACTTCCTTGGCCAGGTCGATATCGTAGCCGATGATCTCGTTGGTGTTCTCATCGCGGAAGCCCATGGGCGGGAACGTATCGTCCAGGCCCAGGATCAGCGTTCCTTTTTCGGTGATGTACGCCAGGGAATTGTCGTCCTCGGCCAGCGCATGGTGCGCCATGACACCCATCATCAACAGAATAACAAGCAGCAGAGACAGAAGCTTTTTCATCACAGCGCACTCCTTTCGGATACTTTTTTCTCTTTCCTTCGATGAAAATAAAGGAAAGAACGGTTGCAGAATACCATACACGAGCCCAAGCGTCAAGCAAAAACCGTGTATTTTCTATGTTTTTTGCATATTCATTTACCCGCGCCGCCGCGGGCCGGAAGATGAAGCGCAGGTTGATGTTGCATCCTTTCAAAAAGCGTGGTATGCTACAGGGGATGGGATAAAAATAATACGGAGGAGGCAAGCCCCATGTCCAATATCTGGCACGATATCAGTCCCCACCGCATCACGCCCGACGATTTCATCGCCGTGATCGAGATCGAAAAGGGCTCCAAGAATAAATACGAGCTGGACAAGGAAACCGGCCACATCATCCTGGACCGCATCCTGTATACCTCCACGCACTACCCGGCCAATTACGGCCTGATCCCCCGCACCTACGCGGACGACCACGATCCCCTGGATGTGCTGGTGCTCTCCAGCGAATCCATCGCCCCGCTGAGCCTGGTGCGCTGCTATCCCATCGGCGTGATCAACATGCAGGATCAGGGCATGATGGACGAAAAGATCATCGCCATCCCCTTCAACGATCCCACCTATAACACGTATCACAGCATCCATGATCTGCCCACCCATATTTTCGAGGAAATGCGCCACTTCTTCACGGTGTACAAGAACCTGGAGGAAAAGACCACCGTGGTCAACGAGGTGCAGGGCCCCGACGAGGCGCGGGAGATCATTCAGCATTGTCTGGATGCCTACGTCAATAAATTCTGTCGATAAGGAGACTGTTTCCAATGAGCGAAAACTGCACCCATGACTGCTCCACCTGCTCGAGCAACTGCGCCTCGCGCACCGAGCCCCAGGACCTGCGCGAAAAGCCCAACGAGTATACCCACGTCAAAAAGGTGATCGGCGTGGTGTCCGGCAAGGGCGGCGTGGGCAAGAGCCTTGTTTCCAGCCTGCTGGCCGTGCTGACCCAGCGCCAGGGCTACAAAACCGCCATCCTGGACGCCGATATGACCGGGCCGTCCATTCCCCGCGCCTTCGGCATCCATGAGCAGGCGCTGTCCAGCGAGATCGGCATCCTGCCCGCCGTCAGCAAGACCGGCATCCGCGTCATGAGCCTGAACCTGCTGCTGGAAAACGAGTCCGACCCCGTGGTGTGGCGCGGGCCCGTGATCGCCGGGGCGGTCAAGCAGTTCTGGACCGACGTCGCCTGGGGCGACGTGGACTTCATGTTCGTCGATATGCCTCCGGGAACGGGCGACGTGCCCCTCACCGTGTTTCAGAGCCTGCCCGTGGACGGCATCGTGGTCGTCGCCACCCCGCAGGAGCTGGTGGGCATGATCGTGGAAAAGGCCGTGAACATGGCCGCCATGATGAACATTCCCGTGATCGGCCTGGTGGAGAATATGGCCTCCTTCCGCTGCCCGGACTGCGGCAAGGTGCACGCGATCTTCGGCGAAAGCCACGCCGACGAGATCGCCAAAAAGCACGGCGTTTCCCCCGTCTGCCGCCTGCCCATCAATCCCAAGCTGTCCGCCGCCGTCGACGCCGGCGCGATCGAGCTGGCCGAAGAGGACGGCCTGGACGCGCTGACAGCCAAGCTGGCCGGCATGCTGCAATAAACGCGCTGCGCGCAGCAACAAAGAACGCGCTTCCCCTGAAAACGGGCGGGCGCGTCCTTTTTTGTTTCCGGCAGCGTTTTTTCCCTCATAGTTTGCATTCTGAGAGCCATGATGCGAATAGGGAATTAAGATCAGAGAGAACGACGAGGGCGCTGCCCTCGTGCTCCCGCCGGGGAGGGAGCCTGTCCGGGGCCTTCCGGCCCGCTTTTCGCTAAAAACCATCCCAAGGGAAGGTTTTTCGGGCGCTCAAAGCCCCCGGACCCAAGAAATTGATCCAGTGGATCAAAATCCTGGCCTTCGGCCAGCGCAAGCGAACAGCGAGGGCGGGCCGGAAGGCCCCGGATCGCGTAGGCCCTAACGTTCCCCATGCGCTTCATTCACCCTTCGCCAATTGGCTCTTAAAAGAAGAACAGCATCAGTGCAGCCCTTCGGCATCCAGGCCGAACAGCTTCCAGAAGGTCTGGGCCGTTTCGGCGTCCGCGCCGGGCGTATCGGGGCCGAAGCGGTAGTATCCGCCGCCCGCCGTGCGATAGACGGGGCAGCCGTCGGTAGCCAAGGTCAGCGATACCGTACCGCCGTCGGCGAGCGTCAGGTTGAGTACGGCGTCAAAAGTGCATTTCATGGCCGTGACGGCCCGGGCATCGGCGAGCTGCTCGCCGATCCAGTCGATCCCCGCGGCGTCGGTCAGCGTGCGCACGCTGCCGTCCGGGATCATGAGCTCGGCGCGGAGCGCGCTGCGCAGGCGATCCGGCGCGAAGCCGATATCGCCCACGGCATGCACGGGATCATAGATCCAGCCCGCCGCGCCGCGCAGGCCGATCAGCACCCAGCCGTCCTGCATTTTCAGGATCGGGTAGCGCGTTCCGGCGTCGAGCAGGCCGACGCGATTGGCCGCGGTATCGTTCCAGGCATAGACCGGCGTGGATTTTTCGGTCACGTACCAGGCTGGATCGAGGGCGATATACTCGGCGCTCACCCAGCCCGCGGGGCCGTCGTTTTCCGAGAGGAAGCAGTCGCGCCAGCCGTCTTTTTCTTTCTGCGTAACGAACACGTCGCCCGCATGCAGCGTTTTGACCGCCTTGGCCGACGTACTGGGCGCGGCGCGCACGGTCAGGCTCTGGCACAGCACGACCGCCCCATAGCCGATCTGTCCCATGCCGTAAGGCGGCAAAATCTCCGCCCGCGCGGCGGAAAACAGGCACAGCAGGATCAGCAGCGCGGCGATTTTCTTTTTCATTTTCCTCATTTCCTTTCGCGTTCGTTCTTTCCTGTTTCATCGTCCCGGGGTCGGTCATTGCCACGCTTCTGCGTCCAGCACGATATCCCCGGCGCGCACTTTCTCCCAGCTGAAGAGCGGCAGCAATTCGTCCGGCGACGCGTCCTCCCAGCGCCCGGTCAGCCCGGCTTTCCACGCGAGCAGGCCGACGATCCGCTGCGGAGGCCATTTCGCCGCCAGCTGATCCAGGTTCATATCGCGGTCGCGCTTGCTCAGGCGGCGGCCGTCCGGGGCCAGCAGCAGCGGCACGTGATAAAAGCGCGGCGCGGGCAGGCCCAGCGTTTCATACAGCCACAGCTGCACCGGTGTGGACGAGAGCAGATCGCGCCCGCGCACGACCTCGGTAACGCCGCAGGCGGCGTCGTCCACCACCACGGCCAGCTGATAGGCCGCCGCCGCGTCAGCGCGGCGAACGATAAAATCTCCCCATTCGCGCCGCAGGTTCATGGCCTGCGGTCCCTGCAGCCCGTCCGTGAAAGCGATCGTGCGGTCGGGCGCCCGCGCCCGGAGACAGTGCGGCCGCGCGAGCATGTCCGCTGTGACGCGCAGACCACTGCAGCGCCCGTCGTATATCACGCGCCCGTCGGAAGCATGCGGCGCGGAGGCCGCGCGCAGCTGATCCCTGGAGCAGAAGCAGGGATAAATCAGCCCTTTCGCGCGCAGGCGCTCCACCGCCCGCGCGTAGACCTCCCCGCGTTCGCTCTGATCCTGCGCGCGCTCGTCCCAGCGCAGGCCAAGCCAGCTGAAATCCCGCAGCAGCGCCCGCGTATATTCCGGGCGGCTGCGCGCGGGATCGAGATCCTCCACGCGCAGCACGATCCGCCCGCCCTGCGATTTGGCGGAAAGCCACGCGAGCAGCGCGGTGAAAACGTTGCCCAGGTGCATGCGCCCGCTCGGGCTCGGCGCGAATCTTCCGCGAACCATGCGCTTTTCCCTCCGTGTTCCCGGACGCGGGCGTTACCGTTTTTCCTCTTCCGGGGTGTTCAGCACCTGCTCGATAATGAAGCGCGGACGCCGCTTGGTCTCGGCGTATATCTTGCCGACATACTCGCCCACCACGCCCAGCGCAAGCAGCTGAATGCCGCCGATCATCCAGATCGAGCCCATCAGCGAGGTCCAGCCCGAATCGGCGTGGCCGGTCAGCTTGGAGATCAGGGCGTAGAGCAGCATCACGAGGCTGACGAGAAAGACGATGGCGCCGACGTGCAGGATGAGCCGCATGGGCCGCACGCTGAAAGAGGTGATGCCGTCGAAGGCGAAGGCCAGCATTTTTTTGAGGGGATACTTGCTTTCGCCCGCGAAGCGCTCGGCGCGCTCGTACTCCACGGTCGTCCATTTGTAGCCGATCTGCGGCACGATGCCCCGCAGGAAGAGATTGACCTCCTGAAACTGTGCGAGGCCCTCGACCGCGCGCCTGCTCATCAGCCGGTAATCGGCGTGATTGAACACGATATCCACGCCCAGCGCTTTCATCAGCTTATAAAAGCCCTCGGCGGTAAAGCGCTTGAAAAAGGTATCGGTCTTCCGCGAGGAGCGCACGCCGTACACCACGTCGCAGCCGTTGTGATAGGCGTCGATCATGGCGTCTATTGCGTTGATATCGTCCTGCAGGTCGGCGTCCATGCTGACGATCATGTCGGCCTCGTTCACCGCCGTCATCAGCCCGGCCAGCAGCGCGTTCTGGTGCCCGCGGTTGCGGCTCAGGTTGACGCCCGAAAACAGCGGATCGCTTTCATGCAGCTCGCGGATGATGGGCCAGGTGCGGTCCTTGGAGCCGTCGTTCACGAACATCACCCGGCTGGCGGGCGAAATCTTGCCCTCCGCCATCAGCTGACGCATTTTTTCCTTCATCCGCCGGGCGGTCTCCGGCAGGACCTCTTCTTCCTTGTAGCAGGGAATCACCACATACAGGATACGATCGTCGCGCATAGCGTTCACCTCTTTAAATCAGCAGCAGCTCGGCGATCCTGCGCCGCCAGCCGTACAGCCAGATATGATAGCGGCAGATCACGCCGATCCGTCCCAGCTTGCCGTGCCGGCGGATGCCGGCGTACTCCGCGAGCATCCGCTTCTGTTCCTCGTCCAGCCTGTCCCCCAGCGTTTGCAGCAGCGCGCCCGCCTGCGACTGGGAGGCGCGGATCGACCGGCTGTTCTCCCGCAGCCGGTTCGCGAAGGCCGCCGCGTAGCGCAGCGAGCGCACGTCCTTCGCGCCGACGACGTTGTCCCCGTGCTGCCGGTACAGCATGGTCGGCAGCTCGATAAAGCCGATGCGTCCCAGCGCCGCCGCGATCAGCGCGAACCAGCCGTCGTGCATGCGCATTTCCCCGCCCGTGACGGGCAGCACGGCCAGCTCCCACAGGGCGTGATTGATCATCACGGTGCAGCCGGTGACGATGTTCTGGATCAGCAGCTGATTGAGCCGGTCGCGGTCCGCGCGCAGCATGGACGAGTAAAAAAAGCTCTCCTTTTTGAGCGCCAGGCTTTCATCGACCACCGAAAGGTCGCTGTGCACCAGGCAGGGGATCTCGGGATGCCCGTTTTCGGTCTCCCGCATTTTGCGCAGCGTCATGCCCACCTTCTGCGGGAGCCAAACGTCGTCCTG
This sequence comes from uncultured Eubacteriales bacterium, assembly GCA_902761825.1. GTDB lineage: Bacteria > Bacillota > Clostridia > Christensenellales > Aristaeellaceae > SFMI01. The sequence goes on along the minus strand of CACWLY010000061.1, from coordinate 7,817 downwards.
GTCGCAGTACATGATATAATCGTACGCTCCCGCCTGCCGGGTGAGCAGCATAAAATTGTTCATGCTGCTTCCGGTCGGCTCGTCGTGCCCGACCAGGGTGATCCTTCCCGGATATTTTTGCTGGTATTCCCGCAATATATCCACCGTGCCGTCCCGGGAGCCGTCGTCCGACGCCAGCAGATGCCAGCCCTGCTCCCGCTGGGCGAAGAGCGAATCCAGCTGCGGGCGCAGGTAGCGGCCGCCGTTGCAGGTGGCCAGCAGGATGACGATTTCAGGCTGTCGCATGATTTTCACTCCAAATCAGACAGTATCTTGCGCACCCGCGCCACCGAATAGTTTTCCTCGAACAGCCGCACGGCGTTCACGCGCATCCGCGCGTTTTCCTCAGGCGTCATCAGCGCGGCGCGGCGGGCGGTCGCGGCCGGGTCGTTCCGGTCGACCTCGATGCCCGCGTCATACCTTTGGATCATGGCGCGGGTATCGCCCGCGATGGTGTTGAGCACCGGCAGCCCGCCGGCGAAATAATCCAGCGATTTCATGGTCAGGCCGACGACCACGCTGGTTTTCATCATGTTGATGCCGAAATGGCACAGGTCCAGGATCCGCTGGCGCTGTTCCACGTCGTATACGATGCCGTGATCCACCGTCTGCGCTCCCGCCGCCCGGGCGGCCTCCAGCAGGCTTTCCTTTGTTTCGCCCACGCCGATCACATGCAGCGTGACCGGCCGCAGCCGCGCGGCTTCGGCGATCAGCGCGCGCAGCGCTTCGATATCCACCAGCTTGCCCACGTTACCCAGATAGCAGAGCGACAGGGCCTCGCCCTCCGGCGCGCGCGGCTCGGCGGCGGCGGTCACCCGCTCCCTGCACAGCGGCAGCACCCGCGTTTCCTTTCCGTCCAGCCGCGCGCCGAGCACCTGCCGGTAAAGCGCGCACTCGGTACAGATCAGATCGGCGTGCCGCAGGCCGGCGTCGCGCATTTTTCCCCACAGGGCGAACACGGGGGCCGCGAGCTTTTTCGCCCGGTCGCTGGGAAAGGTTTCCGGCCACAGATCGTACATGTCCAGGATCAGCCTGGTCTGCGGATGCCGTTTTTTATAGGCCGCCGCTCCCCGGCTCAGGCTGTTGGGCGGAACCATGACATAGAGCAGATCGGGCCGCAGCGTTTCCACGCGTCTGAACACGTCCCGCGTGAATTTGATATGCGAAAGGATGCGCGCCGGGGAAACGTTGCGCCTGTACAGCATCGTATGCACCTGCTCGCCGTCCGGCACGCGCAGCGAAAAGCGCTCCCGGGTAAAATGGTTGAAATCGCCGGTGATGTAACGGCATTCGTATCCCCTGTCCCGCAGCTGATCCATGACCAATTCCACGCGATGATCATAGAAATTGAAGCAGCTGATGCAAACCGCTCGTTTCGCCATGTTCCGTCCTCTTTCGTCCGCGTATCTTCGTATGCGGATATTATACCATTGAATCCGGAAAAAATCCACCCGCCGGGCGCGCCCCCGTCAGCGCATCAGAACGAGTCGTTCCCCCGGGCCGGTTATCTTTTCCGTTTTGCCGTCCCGCACGCGGTAAGCCTCGCCGTATATCGTTTCCCTTCCGTTTTCCCCGAGCAGATAGCTGCCGTCGGGCAGGGCGAAAAAGGTGCGGCCCATGCTGTCCGGATACGTGATCTCCTCAAACAGCCGCAGCCCGTCGACGCATTCGTTCCTGCACCGCTGGTAATGCGGAAGGATCATGGTGCGCGTGACGCCCAGGCCGGGCAGAAAGCGCCTGTATTCCGGATCGACGGCCTCGCCGGGCTCTTCGGGCTGGGCGTACACCGGGTCGCAGCAGTTCATCGTGCCCGCGCTGATGCCCACCAGCACGCCGGGATGCTCCCGCAGCAGCTCCCTGAGCGCGATCCGCCGGAAAAAGGCGTTCTGGGTGGGCACATGGCCGCCCGCGAGCACAATCAGATCGGCGTCCTTTACCAGCTGCGCGGCCGATCCCGCGTTCATCCCGTCCAGCACCCGCCAATCGGAAAAGCCGAACCCCGCCGCCTCGAAAGCGTCGCGCATGTCCTGTCCGAAGCCCACCGTCAGCGCGTGCAGGTCGGGCGAGGAGCACACGAAAAGCCCGCGGCAGCGATCGGGAATGACCCGGCGCATGTTTTCGATCTGCGCGTTGGCGGGATTCAGCAGGCAGGCGTCAGCCAGAAAGGGGCTGCTGGTGAGAAAATAAATCATGGAAGTTTTCTCCTTTGCGCGTTTCATCCATTGTATCACAAAAAGCCTCCGCAGTCCACGCGGACCGCGGAGGATCGGCGGTCGGTTCCGGTCTCAGTCCCGATAGCTGACCGTCATGGTCTTTGCCACGCCCCACAGATAATAGGTGACGCGGAACTGCCGCTGGCGGCGGAGCAGCTCGTCCTGCCCGGCGTCGGAAAGCACGACGCACCGGACGGTCTGCTCCCCGCGCGCGGGCACGGTCGCGTTGACGTTGGCCTGCGCCGGATCGAGCGCGGTATAGCACAGTTTGTCCCCTTCCACGGGAATGGGCTCCACCTCCACCATTTCGGCGTCGATCAGCCCGCCGTTCCTGAGACGGAAGGAATAGGTCTCGAATTTATAGTCCAGGCTGCTGCCGGGCAGGCTGTCCACGTACGCGGTGCCCGCGAGCGCGTTATGATCGACCGCCTTCTGCAGCGCGGCGACCTCCGCCGCTTTTTCCACGCCCTGGGCCGTGGAAACCGATATGGACACAAGCGTCAGACGCGCGTTTGCGTAGGTATATATTCCCACCGCAAGGCCCGCCGCCACGAGCAGGCACATGAAAATAGCCGCATATTTCATACTGTATCGTCACTCCAGCGTGGACAGGATCTCCCCCATCCGTTCTATCATTTCGGTGTCCTTCAGGCGGAACTTGATCTCCACGCGGCGGCTGCGGTCCTGGTTTTCGCTGCCGTCGGGATTGTAGACCAGGTCGGAATCCGCCCGTCCCTGAGCGGTCACGATCTTCTTGAGCAGCGCCTTCTGGGTCGCTGTCAGCGAAGGCATGCTCAGGCAGTACTTGGCCACGTTCAGCGCGCGCTCCTGGGAAAGCTCCAGGTTGCGCTCATACCGGCCGGTGGAATCGGTATGCCCTTCGATCATGATCTCGGCCACGTAATCCCGGTATTCGGGGCTGAGCAGCACGTTCAGGTAGACCGGGATCAGCCGGTCCAGCTGCGATAAGCCCTCTTCGCGGATCTCGGCGCTGTTGGTCTCGTACATCAGCTTGCTGTCCAGCACGATATCGCCGGTATTGGGATCGACCGAGGCCAGGATATTGGCCTTCGCAAGCGAATTGCGCAGGTCCTCCACGATGCGCGTGCGCACGCCCAGCAGATCGGCGATCTGCACCTGATAGCTGCTCAGCTCCTTTTCCTGGGCGGACAGCACCAGCTGCAGGGCTTCGATCTTGTTCTGCTGGTCGGCCAGGTCGGCTTCCCTGAGCACGATCTGCGCCAGCAGCTTCTGGTTTTCCTCCTCCCGCTCGCCGAGCTTGAGCGTGGCGGCGTTCAGGTCCTGCTCCTTGGCGTCCAGCTGGATCTGGATCTGCGACAGCTCCTTTTCCTTGCCCATCAGCTGCACGCGGGTGGTTTCCAGGTCCTTTTCCTGCTTTGCCAGCGTGATCTGGGCGGCGTCAAGCTGCGCCTGCTGCTCGCCGAGCTCGCGCGTTTTGGTTTCCAGCAGCTGGTAATAATTATATATGCTCAGCACGATGGCCAGGATAAAGATCAGCAGCAGCGACGCCATCATATCCGAATAGGATATCCAGTGCGTGCCGCCGTCCCCCGCCCGATGCCGCTGCATCTTATACTGCCGCGCGCTCATATCAGGCACCCATTTCCCGGCTGTCCCGGGGCTTCTGCGCCCCGGCGGCCTCGTTCACGCAGCGCGTCATATCGCTCAGGGCGCGCTGCAGGCGGGAAAGCGACTGCAAAAGCCCGTCCGTCTCCTCGCTGAGCTGCCTGCTTTTGAGGCTGTAGCCGTTCTGCGCCGCCTTCGCCGTCTTTTCGATGGCGGCCAGTTTTTCATCCAGCAGCGAAAGCATGCTGTGCATGTTGTTTTCAAACAGCCCCATCGTGCGGTTCAGCCCGCTGCCGATGTTCTCCACGAAGGAAGCGTAGCTGTCGCCGAGCTGCCTGCTGCTCTCGCGCATGGCCTCGCTTACCTGCCGCGCCGCGTCGCCCGTATCGGCGGACTGCCGGTGAACGGCGTCCAGCACGCGGCCCGACCAGTCGGCATACTGCTGCATGCTGGTCTGCAAGCCGTCATGGCTGGCCCGCAGCGCGCCGATATAGTCCATCTGCTCCTGCGCCGCGGCGTGCATGCCGGCAAGCAGCGCGCTGGTCTGATCGGCGAAGGACTGCTGATCCTGCCGCTCGGCCGCCAATTCCCCGGCGTAGCTTTCAAACCGCGCGCTGATATTCTGCATCACGCCGGTCATTTCCTGCATGCTCCCCAGGATATGCATGGCGGCGTCCATCGCCCCGTTCAGCGCCTCGCGGTCCATGTACTGGGCCTGGTTGATGCCGGACAGCGTCTGGCCCAGCCGCGCGAACTGCCCGTCCAGCGCGCTGTTCATGCGGCCGATAAAGCTGGCGACGATATGATCCAGCCCTTCCAGCTGCGCCTGCGTCTCGGCGGCGATATACTGGCTGACGCTCTGGGTGATGGGCGTCATGCTGCCGCGCACGGCGGCGCTCACGCCCTCGGTCATGCGGCTGCCAAGCTCGGTCACGGCGTGGCGCAGGAAGGCCGCGCGGTCCTCCTGCTGGCAGATGGCCTGCACGTTGTCGCTGAGCGGGCGCTGCATCACAAACTCGGTGAACGCCTCGTAAAAAGCGTCGATGGCCTTCTGCGCCGAGCCGATGCCGGCGCGGTTGAGGATATTGAAAAGCAGCGAGCAGGCGCAGCCCGCGATCGACGTGCCGAAGGCGAAGCTCATGCCGCTGATCATATCCGATATGCCCTTCATGGTATTGTCGGCGTTGGACAGATCGAGCGCGCCCAGGCCGCGCATCAGGCCGATAAAGGTGCCCAGTATGCCCAGCGAGGTCAGGATGCCCGGGATCACGTCGCCCAGCTGCGTGTGGCTGTGGGCGTATATCACGGTGTCGTCGTTGATATAATCCTCCACGTCGCAGTTGATGCCCCGGCTGTCCAGCTGCTCGGCGTTGACCAGGAAGCGCCGCCAGGCCGTCTGCATGGATTTGCCCAGAAACAGCGGATCCTGCCACACCGGCGCGCTGCCGTCCCGCAGGGTCATGACCTCCAGCTTATGCACAGCGCGGCGCAGCTGCCTCGCGCTGCCCCGGCTGGGAAAAATGCATTTGACAAAGCCGACCGCGGTAATCACCGCGATGGCGCCGTACACCAGGAAATCGGCCAGGTTTCCGACCAGGTTTCCGGCCAGGCTTTTGAGTATTTCGGTCACAGTGACCCCTCCTTTCGACGGTCTTGTCTCTATTGTAGCGGATGAAGCCCCAAAATGCAACGTAATTGTTAAAAAACTGTGTTAAATATTTACATTTATATGTAATTCAGAAGGGGGTTGGAAAATGAATTGCGCCTATGCTATAATATAAGAACATATTCTCTAACGGAGGGATCGCCCATGATTCGGGTTGCGGATTTCGTCAACGCGCTCTCCCTGCGCACGCTGAGCCCGTCCACCAAGACCGAATGGCCCATCGAAACGGCGGACTTCAACCGTCCCGGCCTGCAGCTGGCGGGGCATTTCGACTACTTTGCCCAGGAGCGCCCGCAGGTGATCGGCAAGGCCGAGATGGCCTACCTGGACAGCATGAACAGCGAAAAGCGCACCGAACGGCTGAAAGCCTTTTTCTCCTACGACATCCCCTGCGTCATCGTCTGCCGCGGCATGGCCCCCCACGAGGAAATGCTGGCCCTGGCACGGGAGCACGACGTGCCGGTATTCCAGACCGATATGATCACGACCCGGTTCTCCATGAACCTAATCATCTACATGCGCTCGGCCCTGGCCCCGCGGGCGACCCTGCACGGCGTGCTGATGGACGTGTACGGCGTGGGCGTGCTGATCACCGGGCGCAGCAGCGTTGGCAAGAGCGAGGCGGCGCTGGAGCTTGTCAAGCGCGGCCATCAGCTGGTGGCCGACGACGTGGTGGACATCTGCAAGGTGTCCGACGACCGCCTGACCGGCGAAGCGCCCGAAATGGTGCGCCATCTGATGGAGATCCGCGGCATCGGCATCATCGATATCAAGGCCATGTTCGGCATCGGCTCGGTGCTGATGAAAAAGACCATCGACATGGTGATCCACCTGGAAAAGTGGGACGAGCAGAAGGATTACGACCGCTTCGGCCTGGAGGACGACTACACCGCAATCATGGACGTGAAGCTGCCCAAGATCGTGCTGCCGGTCAAGCCCGGACGCAACCTGGCCATCATCATCGAGGTGGCCGCCCGCAATTTCAGCCTGAAGCGACTGGGATATTCCGCGGCCCAGGAGCTGGACCGCCGCACCAACGAAATGATCCAGCAGCGGCTGAATCAACAGCTTTGATATACAGCAAGAAGGAGAATGCGCTATGTATTACATCGGTATCGATCTGGGCGGCACCAATATCGCCGTCGGCCTGGTCAACGAGGAAGGCCGCATCATCGCCAAAACCGAAACCCCCACGCTGGCCAGCCGTCCGTATCCCGAGCTGGTCAGGGACATGGCCCTGTGCATCTGCAAGGTAATGGATGAAGCCGGCGCGACCGAGGCGGACGTGCAGTCCGTCGGCATCGGCATTCCCGGCATCGCCGACAAGGACGGCGTAGTGATCTTCTGCACCAACCTGGGCTGGCGCAACGTGCCGCTCCGCGCAGAGCTGCAGCAGTACTTGAACAAGCCCGTTTATATCGATAACGACGCCACCGTGGCGGGCTGGGCCGAGTTCAAGGCCGGCGTGAGCCGCAACACCAACAGCAGCGTATTCCTGACCCTGGGCACCGGCCTGGGATCGGGCATCGTGATCAACGGCAGGATCTGGGCCGGCGCGCACGGCGCGGGCGGCGAGCTGGGCCATCTGATCGTCGATGTGGACGGCGTTCCCTGCACCTGCGGCAAGCGCGGCTGCTCCGAACGCTATTGCAGCGCCACCGCCATCATCCGCATGGCGCGGGAAGCCTGCGTCGACGCGCCGGGCTGCGCCATCATGCGCGCGGTGAACGGCGATCCCGATAAAATAAACGCCAAAGTCGTCTTTGACGCCGCGAAGGAAGGTGATACCGTTGCGATGCAGGTGTTTAACCGCTATGTCAAATACCTGACCATCGTAATCAACAACGTGATCTCCTCCCTGGATCCCGATATGATCATCCTGGGCGGCGGCGTGAGCCGCGCCGGCGATTTCCTGCTGGACGCCGTCAAGGCCGCCCTGCCCGAGTACCTGTTCTATCCCTCGCTGGGCTATCCCGAGCTTCGCATCGCTTCGCTCGGCAACGAGGCGGGCATCATCGGCGCCGCCCTGCTCGGCAAGGAATAATACTATTCTTCTTCTAAAACCTTACATCTTTGGGCGTCTTTTTCGTTCCGGCTTTGCGTCGCTCCGGTCAACGTAGCGCTGCTACGCCTCCCTTCGTTCCGTTTGCCAGAACAAAAAATCCATCCCAAATCTGTTAAGATTTTAAGAGCCATGATGTGAATGGTAAATTAAGACAAAAAGCGCCGAATTACCACGAAACAGGCAGGAAAAACGCGCTTTCTTCTGGCTCGCCCCGCGCTGCTCCCTGCGGGAAGCGCGGGTTGCGGGC
>CACWLY010000060.1 GCA_902761825.1 uncultured Eubacteriales bacterium | reverse complement strand
GTCAACGTAGCGCTGCTACGCCTCCCTCCATTCAGCTTAGCCAGGGCGAAAAATCCATCCCAAATCTGATAATCTTTTATACTGAGAATAGTATGAAAATGAATGAATTCATTTTCAGGCTGGCCCTTTGATTTCCCCTTGCCCGGGAACTCACTTGGCCCTATAGGCCAAACAGGCGGAAGCAAGTCTGGTTTACGCTTTTCGCTTCAACGCCGGGAAGGGTCCAGGGGTTTCGAGCGCCCGGAAAACCTTCCCTTGGGATGGTAATCCTGGCCTTCGGCCAGCGCAAGCGAACAGCGAGAAACGGGCCGGAAGGCCCCGGATCGCGTAGGCCCTAACGTTCCCCTCCCTGCACTTCGCAAACCGGCTCTCAGAACGCGAACAGCGTTATTCCTCTTTGGGCTGTTCTTCTGTTTTCGCTTCTTCGCTCTGCTCGCGGATGCCGGTCACGTCGGCGACGGTCAGCTCCATGAGCATGTCGCGGGTGATCTCGCCCTCGGTTTCGCCCAGGCGGTCGGCCTGGCGGGCGATGATGGTTTCAAACAGGTTGCGCACGCCGCGGGCGTTGCCGAAGCCCTTGACGTCGAGGCGCTCGATATCGATGAGCTGGCGCAGGGCGGCGCGGGTTTCGTCGTTCATGGTATAGCCGGCCTTGTTCATGCGCATATCGAAAATGCCCATGAGCTCGTCCAGCGTATAGTCGGGGAAATCGATGAAGCGGTTGAAGCGGCTTTCCAGGCCGGGATTGCTGTGCAGGAATTTCTGCATGGGCTCGATATAGCCCGCCACGATGACGATCAGATCGTCGCGGTGATCCTCCATGGCCTTGAGCAGGGTATCGACGGCCTCGGCCCCGTAATCGTTTTCGCCGCGGTTGGTGAGGGCGTAGGCTTCGTCGATGAACAGCACGCCGCCCATCGCCTTGTTGATGCAGTCCTTGGTTTTGATGGCGGTCTGGCCCACGTAGCCCGCGACCAGGTCGCCGCGGTCGACCTCCACCAGCTGGCCCTTGCTGAGGATGCCCAGGGAGTGGAAGATCTTGCTGAGGAAGCGCGCGATGGTGGTTTTGCCGGTGCCGGGGTTGCCGCTGAACACCATATGCAGAGAAAGGTCGCTGGTGGGCAGGTCGTGCTCCTTGCGCAGCTGCTGCATCTGGATCCAGTGCACCAGCTGATCGACCTCTTCCTTGACGGTATCCAGGCCGATGTAGGCGTTGAGCTCGGCGAGCAGGTCGTCCAGGTTTTCCTTGGGCTGCTCCTGCGCCTTGGCGTCGCTGGTGGTCTTGCCGTTGCCGGTGCTGGCCGCCGTGCCGTCGCCGCCCGCGAGGATCTCGTCGCTGGGGCGCAGCGGACGGTCGGCTTCCTTCTCCAGACTGGGGATATCCACCCGGCCCGCGGGGAAGAAATCGTTGTACACGCCGGTCAGGTTGCGGCGGGCCATGGACTGGATGATCTCGTTCTGCAGCTTGATGATCTCGTCTTTTCTGCTGGTGCTCATGAAGAAAGAACCTCGATTCTGTTATTATTCGTCGTCCAGTAAAATATCTTCGTCCTCGATGGTATCCACGGCCGTTTCGATGAACTCCTCGTCCACGTCGGCGACCTCGGGCTCGCCCCGGCGGCCGCCCAGGCGCCTGACCTGATCGGCGGGATAATCCTTGATCTCGCTGGAGTCGCCGCTTGTGACGCGCACGCGCACGGTTTCTTTGAGGATGTTGATCTCCTGCACCGTGCCCAGGCCGTCGGGGGTCATCACGTCGCGGCCCACGCGCGGCATGCGCTTGCGGGTGGCCTCGTAATGATCCTGCTCGTACTTGAGGCAGCACATCAGCCGGCCGCAGACGCCGCTGATCTTGGTGGGATTGAGGGAGAGGCTTTGCTCCTTGGCCATTTTGATGGATACCGGCTGAAAATCGCCCATGAACTGGGCGCAGCAGACCGGCCTGCCGCACAGGCCCAGGCCGCCCAGCATTTTGGCTTCGTCGCGCACGCCGATCTGCTTGAGCTCGATGCGGGTCTTGAACACGGCGGCCAGGTTTTTGACCAGGGCGCGGAAATCCACGCGGCCGTTGGCGGTGAAGTAGAACAGGATCTTGCTGTTGTCAAAGGTGTATTCCACGCTGACCAGCTTCATCTCCAGGTTATGCTCGACGATCTTCCGCTGGCAGATGGCGTAGGCCTCTTTTTCCTTGCGGCGGTTCTCCTGCTGCCGCTGGGCGTCCTCCACGGTGGCGATGCGCACGACGGGCTTTAGGGGCGGGGTGATCTCGTCGTCCGGCACCTCGTGCACGCCGGTGACGACCTCGCCGTACTCGACGCCGCGCGCGGTCTCCACGATGACGGCGTCGCCCGCCGTGGGCCACAGGCTGCCCGGATCAAAATAATACAGCTTGCCAGCGTTGCGGAAACGCACGCCGATTATGGTTGCCATAAAACGATTTCCTCCGATATGATATAAAGTAGTTTTTCCGCGACGGCCTGCCAGGATACGTTGGCGGCGCGCAGACGGTTCGCCTCGACGACGGCGGAGAGCACGTTTTCCAGCGCGCGCGGCGCGGCGTGCAGCCAGCTTTCATGGCTGCGCGTCTCGGCGGCGGGAAGCGGGGCCGGCCCGGCGCGCATGGCGAAGAGCAGGTATTCGCGCGCGCGCTGCTCCACGACCGAGAGGATCTCCTCCGCGTCCTCGCGCTTATCCTTCAGTCTGGCCGAGGCCTCGGGCACGTCGCGCGCCGAGCGCAGCGAAAAAAAGGTGGCCTCGCACAGCGTGCGCAATTGCAGGAAGGCGGCGTCCTCGCGCATGGAAAGCGCGAGCCCCAGGCTTCCGCCGCAGAGGATGGAAAGCTCCCGCGCCTGAGCGGCCTCGGCCCCGCGCCGGAGGAGCTCGTCTTCGACGGCTTCCCGCGGCCAGGGGGGCATGCGCACCACGCGGCAGCGGCTGCGCACGGTGGGCAGCAGGCCGGTATCGCCCGAGGCCGTGAGCAGAAAGCGCGTGGCCCCGTCCGGCTCCTCCAGGGATTTGAGCAGGGCGTTCTGCGCCTGCGGCGTCATGCGCTGAGCGTTTTCGAGCAGCACCACGCGCTCGCCGCCCTCGACGGCGTGCATGGACAGGGCGTGGATGATCTCGCGCAGGTGATCGACTTTGATCGAGCGCTCCTTTTCCCCCGCAGAGGGCGTGAGCAGATCGGGATGCGTGCCGCTCAGCGCGCGTCTGCAGCCCTTGCACTGCATGCACGGCTTACTGCCCGCGCCCACGCATAAAAAGGCGCAGGCAAGCAGGCGGGCCAGCGTTCGCTTGCCCACTCCCGGCATGCCTGTGAGCGCGATGGCGTGGGACGCGCGGCCCGAGCGGACGTCCCCGATCAGCGCCGACACCGCCTCGCCATGGGAAAGAAAGCTGTCAAGAGTGACCAACGATCATGTCCTTCCGGTTTAAACAGAGTGATCAGAATTTGTGAAACTGTTCCACGTCGACTACGAACACCGTAGCGCCGCCGACCGTGACCTCGATGGGCATATGCGCGTACATGCCGCCGATGCCGCCCGCGGTCATGGGCGAGGACGTGATCTGGCGGCGGCTTTTGCCTACCTTTTCGATGATGCGCAGGCAGCCGTCCAGGCGGTTGTCCTCCACGCCGGCCAGCAGCGTGGTGTTGCCCGCGCGCAGAAAACCGCCGGTCGTGGCCAGCTTGGTGACGCTGTAGCCTTCGTTCATCAGCTCCGATACCAGGCGGTTGGCGTCTTCATCCTGAATAATGGAAATAACGAGTTTCATGAAAAACGCCTCCTTCCTTATAGAAAATCAGGCGGAAAAAACACTCTTCCTTATGCTATTATACTATATCGCGGACAAAAGCGCAATCTCTTCGTATGATTGCCGTCCGGGGAAAAGGAGATTTTCCCCGGACGGGAACGGGCGGACGGCGGGGATCGCGGCGGCCGCGCGCTTTTTTACCGTTTGAACGCCGAAATCGACCGTTCGTCCTGAAAGTATGTACTTTCAGGCGTTTTTTGTTATATAAATAGGATAGGAGAGCGAATACGACAGGGCAAAAGCAAGAGTATAGATGAAAAAAGGAATGATTGAATTGAAGAGGAAAGCATGGAAAGGGAAGGCTGTTTTCGGCGTTCTCGTGCTGATATTCTGCATCGCGGCGTCCGTGCGGCAGGTAGCGCGGGCGTCATTGCTGCACGACACCTGGACCAATACCGGGATAGGCGAAGACCCCAGCGACGTTTATACGTTTGAAGTGACGGGGATCGTGATGTACGGGTCCGGGACGCGCACCGTTTCCTTCATCGGCTTTACGGACAACGGCGCGCCGACGGAGCATGTGAGCGTCCCGTCCACGGTCACGCTGGACGACGGGGTATACACCGTGACGGCCATCGGCGGCGAGGCGTTTTATCACAACACGAACGTCAAAACGATCTCGATCCCGGATACGGTGGAAAGCATCGGCACGAGCGCGTTTGCGGGATGCACCAACGCCACGGGCTTCCACATGGGAACGGGCGTGAAGAGCATTGGGCAGCAGGCGTTTTACTGCTACGGAATGGACGCTGAATCCGCTGGAACGCTGACGCTTCCGGACTCGCTTACCACGATCTACGCGAACGCCTTTTACAATTCCAATTTTGAAGGGGCGCTCGTCCTTCCGGACGCGCTCACGGTCATGAAAACCGGCGCGTTCGCGTTCTGCGGCAAGATCACGTCCGTCGCCTTCGGCAGCGGCCTTACGTCGATCCCGGCGGAGGCGTTTTTGCAGAACGGGCTTACGGGAAGCCTTACGATCCCCGCCAATATCACTTCGGTCGGCAAGGAAGCGTTTTACAAATGCGAGGGGATCACCGCCCTGTCGCTTCCCGCCACGCTGACGGGCATCGGCGAATCGGCGTTTTACGGGTGCTACGGCCTGACCACGCTGACCGTTCCCGCGAGCGTGACCAGCTTCGGGAAGAGCGCTTTCGGGTTCTGCAAGGGGCTGACCAATCTGACGCTGGAGGAAGGGCTTGCGAGCATCGGCGAGGAAGGCTTCGGCGGATGCGAAAGGCTGACAAGCGTCGTGATCCCCGCAAGCCTTACGACGGCGGGGCAGAACGCGTTTAAGGAAACGGCGGTTTCCAGCGTTGCGTTCGCGAACGGAACCGGGAGCGTCGCGCCCTACCTGATGAGCGGGTGCGCCTCGCTGACAAGCGTCGTGATACCCGATTCCGTTCAGACGATCGGACAATACGCGTTCAACTACTGCACGGGGATGACCACGGTTCAGTTCGGGACCGGGCTGCGGACCATCGGCAAATGCGCGTTCCAGCATTGCGAAAGCCTGCTGGCGGCCAATATCCCCGATACGGTGACAAGCCTGGGAACCTACGCGTTCAACAAATGCTACGCGCTGGAGGAAGTGCGCCTGCCGGCCCATATTACCAGCATCCCGAACTATGCGTTCCAGAATTGCGGGCAGATCGCGTCGGTCGTGATTCCCGATTCGGTGACGACGATCGGGGATTATGCCTTTAACTACTGCACGGGAATGACTTCCGTCACCTTCGGGACCGGGCTGACGACCATCGGGAGCACGGCGTTTCAGCGCTGCGAAAGCCTGCAGGCGGCCATCATCCCCGATACGGTGACAAGCCTGGGAACCTACGCGTTCAACAGATGCTACGCGCTGGAGGAAGTGCATCTGCCGAGCGGAATCACCCTCATTCCGAGAACGGCGTTCCAGGAATGCGGCATCACGTCCGTTACGATCCCGGCAAACGTGACGAAGATCAATGATTATGCTTTCTGGGGGTGCCGCAGCCTCCGCACGGTCACCTTTGCGGGAAACGCGCTGACCAGGATCGGAGCGTACGCGTTCGACTTCTGCTCCGCGCTGGAAAACGTCAGCTTCCCGGATTCGGTGACGTCGATCGGAAATTACGCGTTCTACGGCTGCACGACGTTCACTTCGCTGACGCTTCCCGCAAGCCTTTCGTCGATCGGCGGCAGGGCGTTTGACGGCTGCACCGGCTTGAGCGGGCAGACGCTGACCCTTCCGGCCGGCATGACGGAGGCCTTTAACCAGTCGTTCGGCAACAGATACTTCGCGGTGATCGTCAATGAATCCGACGCGGTGCTCAGCCACACCGTCTTTCTGAATCCGGACGATGAATCGGGATATTTCTACACGGACGCCCAAGGAAAGAAGGCGGAAAGCATCGGAAAGGGAAGGTATACGCTGACCGAGCTCTATCCGCTCTTCGGCGAGGCGACGATCGTTCTTCCCGCCGGCGTGACGGCGATCGGGGACAACGCCTTTGAAAACGACGCAGCCATTACGGTGGTTGACGCCGGATCGTGCACGTCGGTCGGGGCCGAGGCGTTCAAGGGCTGCACGGGGCTGACGCAGATCCGGCTGTCCGAAAACTGCCAGATCGGCGACGGCGCTTTCGATAACTGCGCCAGCCTGATCGCGATTTACGGCCCCGCGGGCGGCGACACGCAGGCGTGGGCCGAGGAACATGGGATTCTGTTTGTCGGGGAACGGCAGGCGCTGGAATGAAATGCGCCGACAGGGATTATGTATAACCGGGAAGGAGCGGGTACGCATGAATAAACCGAAAAAACTGATCAGGCGCTGCGCAATGATCCTCATTGTTGCTCTTCTTTCGGCAGCCGCGCTGACGGCGCACGCGATGAGCGTTCAGCTGTCGCAGGACGGCGACGGCGGATACTATTACAATATGCCCAATTTAGCCAATCTGCTGGAGCTTGACCTGACGGACAAACCGGACGGCTTCACCTTTAAGCTGTACGACGACGGCGGGGCGGAAGGGAATTATTCCCAAAATTGCAACAACGCGCTCGTTATCACCGCTCCGCAGAATTTCGTCCTGAAAATCAGCGGCAGCGGCACGACCGACGGCTATGACTATGTTTCGGTGTACGACGGGGATACGTCAACCCGCCTCGGCACCGGCGACTACAGCGGCGAGTTTGTCATGCAGGAGCTGACCTCCACGGACAACGTGCTGAAGGTGCGTTTCTATTCCAACGGCTACACAAATGTACAGGGCTATGAGCTGACCGTCAGGCTTGTCGATTACAGCCAGACGCACGCGCATGTCAGCTATGCGTACGAACAGAGCGTGAAGTCCTACTGGGTCGATCAAAATTCCTCCATAGAGCTGAGAACCTTCGCGTCCATGTTCACCCTGCCGGAGAGAAAACTCTTTTCCGGATGGCAGAACGGCGAGACGCTGTATCAGGAAGGCGATTCCGTCACGGTGACCGAAAATATCACCTTTACGGCGGTGCTGGAGGATGAACCGGTCATCCTGTCCGACGGGGAGGGCGGGTATTATTCCAAGATCCCGAGGAACGGCACGGTTACGGCCGATCTTTCGGACCGGGCGAAGAATTTTACCCTCAAGGTTTACGACCACGGCGGCAAGAACGGCTCTTATTCTTACGGTACGGGCATTATCCTGATCGAAGCGCCGGAGGGATATATCCTTTCCGTGAACGGAACGCTTTCGACATACAAGGGCTACGACTATCTGACGCTGTACGACGGAGACAGCACGACGCAGATAGGCCCCAGGTTTGAAGGGTCCTCGGTCACGATGAATGATTATTACACGACGGGCAACGTGCTGAAGCTGCGCTTTTATGCCTACTACAGCTCAGGCTACAGCGGCCTGGACCTGAACGTGACGGTGGTCGATCCCGCGGACACGGTCGCGCTTTCCTTCGACGCGGGCGCGGGCAGCGGTACAATGGCCGATTTGCGGGCGCTGCCCGGCAGCCGGATCACGATTCCGGAATGCGGCTTCACGCTTCCCGACAACACCTATTTCGATTACTACACCGACGGAACGAACAACTGGAACTCGGGCGATGTGTACACGGTAAGCGGCAGCGCGACGCTGACCGCGGTGTATATCGACAAATGCACCGTGACGTATCAGAGCCGCGGGAATACGGCGACAGCGTATTGCCGCAAGGGAGCCGAGATTACGCTTCCGACCTGCCTTTCAAAGTTCTCCGCGCCGTACAGAGCGGAGTTTACAGGATGGCAGAGCGGCGGGACAAACTACAACGAGGGCGACCGCTACACCGTGAACGGGGACGTTACCTTTACGGCCGTGCTGAACGAGCTGCCGATCCTGATCGATGACGGCGAAGGGAATTACCATATCGATTTGCCCGCAAAGGAATATGTGCCGTGCAGCCTGGCCGACCGGTCGAACGGGTTCTCCTTCAGGCTTTACGACAACGGCGGAGCGGGCGGCTATTATTCCAACAGCTGTAACGGCGGCATCACGCTGACGGCGCCGGAGAATTACCAGTTTTTTGTCAGCGGCTCCGGGCAAACGGAGAATAATTATGACTATCTGTACATCTACGATTCCGACGAAACGCAGATTGGGCAGTACTGCGGCACCTTCACGGTAAGCCAGCTGAGCACGAGCGGGAATTCGGTCAAAATTGCCTTCACATCCGACAACAGCAGCACGAGATCCGGCGTGGATCTGACGGTCATGATCTATAATCCGGCTACCCGCCGCACGCTGAGCCTGGCCCCCGGGGAGAGCGGCAGCGGCACGATGGAGGACGTCGCCTTCCTGGCAGGCATTCCCTTCGAGCTGCCTGAATGCGGCTTCACGGCCCTGAGCAGCGTGATCTTCGCGGGCTGGACCGACGGGACGGATACATGGCAGGCGGGCGAGACCGTCACCTTCACCGCGGACAAACAGCTGACCGCGGTATGGGCCGAGAGCTGCGGCGTTACCTACGCCTACAACGGCAATACGAACGTGGTGAGGAAGCCGAAGGGCTCCGTGATCACGCTGCCCGCCTTCACCGATTATTACACGCTGCAGAACAAGAAGCAGTTTGCCGGCTGGCAGGAGCATTACAGCGGGACGGTTTACCAGGCGGGGGATACCTACGTGCTCAACGAGGCGACGCAGTTTGACGCGCTGGTTGAGGACGTTCCCCTCGTGAGGCAGGCTGCCGACGGCACCTGGTACGCGCTGATGCCCTATGAAAGCGGCTATTCCCTTTGCTCGGACAGAGCCGATCTCTCCGGCAAGTCGGCGTACTTCAGCTTCCATCTCTATGACGAGGGCGGCAAGGACGGAGAGTATGCCCTGAATCATGATTCCGTGCTGACCGTCGTCGCCCCGGAGGACTGCGTGGTGCAGGTCAGCGGCGGCGGAACGACCGAAGCGTTCAGCAGCAATATATACGATTACCTGGTTTTCCATGACGGCCAGACCAATCAGTCGCCCGTCATCGGCAATCCCAAATACGGCGGGGCAAACTTTACCGTGCCTGACATCGTATCGACCGGCAGATATCTCGCGATAGAGTTTATTTCGGATTCGAGCAACGTGGAACCGGGTTTTGATCTGATCGTGACGCTGATACCGGCCATTCCCCAGGTGACCGTGACGCTGGACGGCGGCGGCGCGGAGCTGGCGGAAGGCATGGAAAGCGTGTTCACGTTTGATCAGGGGGAAGAGCTCGAGCTGCCTCCCGGCAGGATGGTCTTCTGTACGCCCGCCGGAAAGGTGTTCGGCGGATGGCAGATCAATGGCACGGTCTACCAGGTCGGAACGGTTTATACCGTGACGGAAAGCGTCACCGTGACCGCCCTGTGGGCCGATCCGACCCTGCCCTGGGATGTGATGGCGGGAAGGCTCGGCGCCGCGTCCGGGACCAATCTGGGGACCATCGCGCTGACGGAAGACCTGATTGCCGGCGTGAACAGCGAAGCGCTGACGCTTCCCGAGGGGGTTACCGTGACGCTCAACCTTGCCGGCCACAGAATCGACGGTTCGGCGCTGATGGGCGCGTATGGCGGCGGCATCATGGACATCAGGGGCGCGCTCACGGTGACCGATTCGGCGGGCGGAGGCCTGATCACCGGCGGCCCGGTGCAGGTGGTCGGCGCGAATCTGCTGACGGCTCCCGCCTCGGCGCTCTCCGGCTATGCCGCGTACGCGGAATTGAGATACAGCGTCAACGACGTCTGGAACCGGCATGTCAGCGTGCTGTTCCCGACGGCGCAGGAAGCGCTGCTGTCGGCATGGGAGCTTGAAGCGTCCTATAAGGACGATCTTCCCGCGCACGACGTCAGAGAGCCCCGCGTCGCGCTGCGCAAGGACGCGACGGTGGGCGAAAACGAAACCTGGCGGGTCTATTCCGGCGATTCGTGGATCAATCTGGATCTGAACGGGCATACCCTCGACGTGCAGGGCACGCTGGAGGGCTACGCGAATGAAATCCTGCGCATCAACAGCGGAACCCCGGGCGTATTCCGCTGTTCCGGAGGAACGATCGGCATAGGTCTCAGGCCCCTCACCGCGGACACCTATGCTTTTACAGACGGCATGATCAACGGAGATATCGACGCTTACGACGGTCAATTCACCCTCAGCGGCGGTACGTTCAACGGTGAATTCAACCTTTCCGGCGGCTCGTGCGCTGTCACCGGCGGCACGTATTATGACGATTTCTACGTATACGGAGGATACTGCGCGATCAGCGGCGGAGATTTCACCGCCTGCTGGGTAACGCTCGATAATACCTATGCCAACCCGGTGGTTACGCTGTCGGGCGGCGTGGGGCTTGGCGGCGTATATTTCGACGTTGACACCGGGACGGATTCCGCCGATATGCGCCTGACCGTCAATGACGGCGTCCGCATTGCCGCGGTGGAATTTGATACCTGCGGCGCGGGAGGCGGAACGAAGCCGGTTCTGCAGCTGAACGGCGGGTATTTCGGACAGGATATCAGGGCGCTGGCTCTCGAAAACGCCGGTTCCTTCTCGTTCGTGTTTGCCGGTATTCCGGAAGCGTACAGCGGTCAGCAGAACTGGGCGGCCGACGGCCAGCTTTATCCCTGGCGCGTCGGAGAAGCCGCGGGCCGGGCGGCCCTTGCGCTGCCGGCGGCGCTGAATGTGATCGAAGAGAACGCTTTTGAGGGCAACGCGTCCATTCTCTCGGTCGACGCGGCGCACTGCTCCGCCATCGGCACGGAGGCCTTCAAGGGCTGCGCCGGGCTGAAATGGATCCGGCTGCCGCAGAACTGCGAAATCAGCGGCAGCGCCTTTGACGGATGCACGGCGCTGACCGCGATCCTCGGCCCCGCCGGAGGAAGTACGCAGGCATGGGCCGCGGAGCATCAGATCCTGTTTATCGGAGAATAACCGGTGCCGCGGGAAAGGGAATGCAGTCCTTCGAGGAGATCACCTGGATCAGCGAGGAGGACAGCGTGGAAGTCGAATAATACGATTCTTCTTTTGAGAGCCATGATGCGAATAGGAAAATAAGACAGAAAGCGCTGTGTTTTCGCAAAACAGGCAGGAAGTACGCGCTTTCTTTTGACTCGCCCCGCGCTGCTCCCTGCGGGAAGCGCGGGTTGCGGGCGGCAATCTGCGGATTGCTCGCCCTTAGCCTGCCTGCGGAAGGCACTTGGCTCCATAGGCCAAACAGGCGGAAGCAAGTCTGGTTTATACTATTCTCAATCTAAAATCTTATCATCTTTGGGTGTCTTTTCCGTCTTGGCGTTGCTTCATTCCGGTCAATGTAGCGCTGCTACGCCTCCCTCCAT
>CACWLY010000059.1 GCA_902761825.1 uncultured Eubacteriales bacterium | reverse complement strand
TGTTGAATCAGTTTGTAGGCATAGGATTTTGATACTTCGAGCTCCCGCGCCACTTCTTCTGCTCGCATGAACTGATTGAGCATTTCGCCCTCCTTTCTTAGCTAAGCTTATCTGCTTAACTTCAATTTTATTATACTAAACTTATATGTTTATGTCAATAGTTTCCCACGATGCAAAATTAAATTTTTCTGTTAAATTTCCATGCTGACTTTATTAAGCAGATTTGCTATAATAAATCATATATTTCAAGAGGTGATTTTATGGCAACAGGTGAACGCATTCGCTTCTTCCGCACTTTACGGGGGATGACGCAGAAGTATCTGGGACTTATGCTGGGCTTTCCCGATAATTCGGCTGATGTCCGGCTGGCGCAATATGAATCCGAGGACCGAACGCCCAAGGCTGATCTGACCGCGCAGATGGCGGATGCTCTGGATGTGTCTCCAAAGGCCATAGCTGTTCCGGATATTGACAGCATGGATGGCTTGATGCACACGCTTTTCACATTGGAAGATCGAAAGCTGATCCGTATTCTGGACGTTGATGGTCTGATCTGCCTTCGTGCCGAAATTTTCGATGGCGGCACCAAAGCCGCTGATTTTGAGCAGCGGCTCCGTGCCTGGCAGGAGCAGTCCGCCAAACTGAAGGCTGGCGAGATCACGAAAGAGGATTATGACCGTTGGCGGTACCACTATCCTGATTTCGATGATACCCGCATCCATGCCGCTGTCCCGCCGGAAGAACCGGTCAAGAGCAAACGAGGACGAAAGCCCAAGACGAAAGAATGACATGAAGACCACAGCGAAGGGCTTTTCAAATAGGTTTTATCACAGAGATTGATAACATGTTGCCGCGGATGTTGCCACCGGCGTCATCCGCACCCCAAAGCCACCGGGAATTTTTCAATAATTTCGGCTTCGGGAAATGTTATCATTTGGTTATCAAAGTCGATTTTCCAAGGCAGCAAACCCTTGTAAAATAAGGACTTCTGGCGCTCCGGTTCTTATTCCCACTCGATCGATGCGGGCGGCTTGGTGGTCACGTCCAGCACGACGCGGCTGGCGTGGGGGACTTCGCCCACGATGCGGGAGGAGACGGCGGCGATGAGGTCATAGGGCAGACGCGCCCAGTCGGCGGTCATGAAATCGTCGGTGGTGACGGCGCGCAGGGCGATTGTATAATCATACGTGCGCTCGTCGCCCATCACGCCCACGCTGTGCACGCCGGTCAGCACGGTGAAATACTGATTCACCGCGCGGTCCAGGCCCGCCTTCGCCATTTCCTCGCGGAAGATGGCGTCGCTCTCCTGCACGATCCTGACCTTTTCGGGCGTCACCTCGCCGATCACGCGGATGGCAAGGCCGGGGCCGGGGAAGGGCTGCCGCCAAACCAGATCGCGCGGCAGGCCCAGGGCTTCGCCCAGGGCGCGGACCTCGTCCTTGAACAGCATGCGCAGCGGCTCGATCAGCTCGGTGAAGCCCAGCTCCTTGGGCAGGCCGCCCACGTTGTGATGGCTCTTGATCACGGCGGCGTTCGTGCCCTGGCCGCTTTCGATCACGTCCGGGTAAATGGTGCCCTGGGCGAAATAATCCAGCCTGCCCAGCTTTTTCGCCTCTTCCCGGAACACCTCGATGAAGTCCCGGCCGATGATATGACGCTTTTCCTCCGGGTCGGATACACCCCCGAGGTCGGCAAAGAATTTGTCCGCGGCGTCCGCGCGGACGAAGCGCACGGGAAACAGATGGCTGAACACATGGCACACCTGGTCGCTCTCGCCCTTGCGCAGCAGGCCGTGATCGACGAACACGCAGGTCAGGCGCTTGCCGATGGCGCGGTAGATCAGCGCCGCGGCCACCGAGGAATCCACGCCGCCGGAAAGGGCCAGCAGCACCGTGCCGGTCTCGCCCACGGCTTCCCTGATCTGCCGGACGGCGGTATCGGCAAAGGCGTCCATCGTCCAGTCGCCCGCGCAATGGCAGATGTCAAACAGGAAATTGCGCAGCAGCCGCTTTCCTTCCTCGGTGTGCGTCACCTCGGGATGGAACTGCACGCCGTATACGCGCCGCCCGTCGTCCGCCATGGCGGCCACGGGGCAGCTGTCCGTCTCCGCGACGGCGCGGAAGCCCGGCGGGCAGGAGCAAACCTGCCAGGTGTGGCTCATCCAGCAGGCGCTTTCGGGCTTCATGCCCGCCGTCAGGGCGGTTTCTTCCTTCAGGCGCACGGTCACGCGGCCGTATTCGCGCTCCTTCGCGCGTTCCACGCGGCCGCCCAGCAGCTGCGCGGTGAGCTGCATGCCGTAGCAGATGCCCAGCACCGGCACGCCCAGGCTGTAAATCGCCGGGTCGCATTTGGGCGCGTCCGGGTCGCAGACGCCGACGGGGTTCCGCCGCCTGACCTCCTCCGCGGGAATGCTCCAGGGCACGACCTCCGAATAGACGCTGTTTTCGCGTACGCGCCGGGCGATCAGTTGGGTATACTGGCCGCCGAAATCCAGGATGATGATTTTTTGCGGATCAGGCATGAAAATGGCTCCTTTGACAGCTTGCGTTCGGATGGAACGCACGGTTTTTATATTTTCCCGTCACACCCCGCTGGCCCCGTAGTTGCTCAGCACGCGCGCCGAGGGATCGTCCACGTCGCAGCCGGGCCAGGTTTTGTTGGGCATCCAGAAATCGGGGATCATGCGGGCCTGGCCGGGATAATACCGCTCGAACAGCTCCCGGTAGAGCAGGCTTTCCTTGGTGAACGGCCGGCGGTAATCATATTTCGCCGCTTTCTCGGCAAATTCCTTGTCGGTATACGTTCTTTCGGCCAGGGCTTTGAGGTCGTTGACCATGCTGTGGCCCACGGCGTCGGAAAAGGCCGCCTTCTGCCGCCAGAGGATCTCGTCGGGCAGGATGTGATCGTCGGCGAAGGCCTTGCGGATCAGGTATTTGCCCATGTTGTGCGTGTTCATCTTCAGCTCCGGGTCGATGCTCATGGCGTAGCGCACGAACTTCAGGTCGCCGAAGGGCACGCGGGCTTCCAGGCTGTTGACCGAAATGCAGCGGTCGGCGCGCAGCACGTCGTAAACGTGCAGCTCGCGGATGCGCTTTTCGGCCTCCTCCTGGAACGCGGCGGCGTCGGGCGCGAAATCGGTATACTTGTAGCCGAACAGCTCGTCGGAGATCTCGCCCGTCAGCAGCACGCGGATATCGGTGTGCTCGTGAATCCATTTGCACACCAGGTACATGCCGATGGAGGCGCGGATGGTGGTGATGTCCCAGGTGCCAAGCAGCTCGACCACCGCGGGCAGCGCGTCCAGCACGTCCTTTTCGGAAATGATGACCTCGGTGTGCTCGCTGCCGATATAGTCGGCGACCATCCGGGCGTATTTCAGGTCGATGGCGTCGATGTCCATGCCGATGGCGAACGTGCGGATGGGATGCGGCAGCATCTTCTGCGCGATGGCGCACACCAGCGAGGAGTCCAGGCCGCCGGAAAGCAGGAAGCCGATGGGCGCGTCGGCGTCCAGGCGCTTTTTCACGCCGTCCATCAGCAGGCGGCGGAGCTTTTCGCACACCTCTTCCTCGGTCTTCATGGTGAAATACCCCACGTAGGCCGGATCGGCGTACCGGATAAACTGCCCGTCCATCCAGTAATGCCCGGGCGGGAAGGGCAGGATGGTTTCGCACAGGCCCATCAGGTTCTTGGGCTCGCTGGCGAAGGCCCATTCCCCGTCGGCCAGCCTGCCGTAGTACAGCGGCCGGATGCCGATGGGATCGCGGGCGGCGATCAGCTTCTTCTGCGTTCCGTCCCACAGGATCAGCGCGAATTCCGCGTCCAGGGTCTTGAACATTTCCACCCCGTATTCGTGATACAGCGGCAATAATATTTCGCAGTCGGAATAGCTCTGCAATTCGTACTTGCACAGCAGGCGGTCCCTGAGCGGGCGGAAGCCGTACAGTTCGCCGTTGCATACCACGGCGTCGTCGTTCAGGTGGAAGGGCTGCATGCCGCGCTCGTCCAGGCCCATGATGGCCAGGCGGTGGAAGCCCAGGTAGCCCGCGGGTATCTCCTCGAACCGGCTCATATCCGGCCCGCGGGAAACCGTGCGGTCAAAGCAGGCTTTCAGGGTTTCCGTGGGAACGCTTTTGCTGGTTACGCCGAAAATGGAACACATAATGGCACCTCCGTTTAATGGGCGGCATTCGTCTCTGACTGATTTCAGGACGAAGGCCGCCGCTCCGTGGTGCCACCTGATTTGCTTCTCTTTCCGGGCTCTATCAAGCCCCGGCGGTTGTAACGTGCCGCCCGTCACGCCGCTCCTACTCGCTTCCGCTTTCGGTTAAGGCTTGGAAGGGTTTTTCGCCTGGGCCGTCATACGGTATTTCCATCGCCGACCGCTCTCTGGGATGCCCGGACGCCAGGGTACTCCGCTTCCGCATCGCTTTCAGCTGTGAAATTTGCGGGAATTGTAGCACCGGCGGCGGCGCGCTGTCAAGCCCCAGTACAGGCAAAAAACAATACAAACCGAGTACAATTCCTCCCCTTGACAGCGTTTTTTCCGGGTGCTATGATAACCGCAGCAAGGCAAGGGAGCCGCGTGAAGCGGTTTTCTCGCCCTTTTTATTTTTTGAAGGAGGCTGCGACCTATGAGCAAGTACAGCAAGGAAGACATCATCCGCATGGTACTGGAAGGCGACGTTGAATTTATCCGCATGCAGTTTACCGATATTTTCGGCCAGTTGAAAAACGTGGCCATCACAGCCAGCCAGATCGAAAAGGCCGTGAACAACGAGATTATGATCGACGGCAGCTCGATCGAGGGCTTTGTGCGCATCAACGAGAGCGACCAGTACCTGCGCCCCGACCTGGACACCTTCACGATCCTGCCCTGGCGGCCGCAGCACGGCAAGGTGGCCCGCCTGATCTGCGACGTGTACAACCCGGACGGCACGCCCTTTGCCGGCGATCCCCGCGGCGTGCTGAAAAAGATGCTGAAAAAAGCCGCCGACATGGGATATTCCTTCAACGTCGGCCCGGAAATGGAGTTCTTCCTCTTCCAGACAGACGATGAGGGACGTCCCACCACCATGACCGGCGACGAGGCGGGATACTTTGACCTGGGGCCGCTGGATCACGGCGAAAGCACGCGGCGCGAAATCTGCATGAGCCTGGAGCAGATGGGCTTCGAGATCGAAGCAAGCCATCACGAGGTCGCCGCCGGACAGCACGAGATCGACTTCAAGTACGCCGACGCGCTGACGGCCGCCGACAACATCATGACCTTCAAGCTGGCCGTCAAGACCCTGGCCCAGAAGAACGGCCTGCACGCGACCTTCATGCCCAAGCCCGTGTTCGGCATCAACGGCAGCGGCATGCACACCAACATGAGCCTGTTCAAGGACGGCAAAAACGTGTTCGCCGATCCCGCCGACAAGCGCGGCCTCTCCAAGGAAGCCTATTCCTTCATCGCCGGCATCCTCGCCCACGTGCGCGGCATGGCGGCCGTCACCAATCCGCTGGTGAACAGCTACAAGCGCCTGGTGCCGGGCTATGAAGCGCCCTGCTACCTGGCCTGGAGCGCGAGCAACCGCTCCGCGCTGATCCGCATCCCCGCCGCCCGCGGCATGGGAACGCGCGTCGAACTGCGCTGCCCCGATCCCACCTGCAATCCGTACCTGAACATGGCGGTTTGCCTGGCGGCCGGCCTGGACGGCATCGAAAAGGGCCTGACGCCGCCCGACGAGATCACCGAGAACATTTTCGCGATGGACGGGCCCACCCGCGAAGCGAAGGGCATCAAGTCCCTGCCCGGCACGCTGATCGAGGCGGTGGAATGCCTGCAGGCCGATCCCGTGATCTGCGACGCCCTGGGCGAGCACGTGCTTTCCCAGTACGTGGAAGGCAAGCGCAAGGAATGGGACGCCTACCGCACGCATGTGAGCAAATGGGAGATCGACCGGTATATCGTGATGTACTGACAAAAGCCCCGGACAAAGAGACGAGGAGGTGAGGAAGCGTGGCGAGAATCGTTATCGCCAGCGCCTCGGAAACAAGCCGGGAACAGCTTTCCCGCCTGCTGTCCTCTTCCGGTTTTTCGGTGTTCCGGTGCTGCGCGTCGGGGAGCGAGCTGAGAAGGACCATTAACGCCTGCGACGACGGCGTGGTGATCCAGATCGGCGGCCTGCCCGACTGTAAGCCCGACGAATTGCTCTGGGATTACGCGGAGCGCGTTCAGATCCTGCTGATCGGAAAGCCCGCCCTGCTGGAAAGCTGCGAAGCGCCGGAGATCTTCCGCCTGGCGCTTCCGGCCTCCAGCCAGGCGGTGATCGGCGCGGTGGAGATGCTCAGCCAGCTGCATCAGATGCGGCTGCCCAAGCGGGTCGGCAGCGAAAAGCAGACCGTCGAAAAGGCCAAACGGCTGCTGATGCACAGGCATGGCCTGACCGAGCCGGAGGCGCACAGGGCTTTGCAGCAGTACGCAATGAATCACGGCATGAAGATGGCCGATTACGCGGCGCAGATCGTCAGTTCGTCAAAGAGGACGGAGGAATGACCATGCGGGACCGACAGTATCCGCTTTATCACGAAGAATCGGAGCACGAAAGCTGCGGCGTGGGCGCGATCGCCGACCTGAGCGGCAAGGCGACCCACCGGACGGTGGATCAGGCGCTTTCCATCGTGGAGCGCCTGGCCCACCGCGCGGGCAGCGACGCGCTCGGCACGACCGGCGACGGGGTCGGGATCATGACGCAGCTTCCCCACAGCCTCTTTTCCGCCTGGGCGCAGGAGGAAGGGATCGCCCTGGGCCACCCGGGCGATTACGGCGTGGGGATGTTCTTTTTGCCCGAAGACGAGGTGGGCGCGGACTGCGTCCGCCGTATTTTCAACCAGCTGGCCGCCTCGGAAGGGCTGACCGTGCTGGGCTGGCGCGGCGTGCCCTGCCATCCGGCGCAGCTCGGCGCGGGCGCACGGCGCGCGATGCCCCGCATCCAGCAGTGCTTTATCAGGCGGCCCGCAGGCCTTTCCGCCGGCCTCGATTTCGACCGGCGGCTGTACGTGTTGCGCAGGGTGTTTGAAAAGCAGGATACCGACGCCTATATCTGCTCGCTGTCCTGCCGCACAATCGTGTACAAGGGCATGATGCTGGTAAGCCAGCTCCGGTCCTTTTACGACGACCTTCAGGACGTGCGCTATGCCAGCCAGATGGCCATGGTGCATTCCCGCTTCTCCACCAACACCTTCCCTTCCTGGAGCAAGGCGCATCCGCAGCGGATGCTTTTGCATAACGGCGAAATCAACACCATCCGGGGCAACCACGACCGCATGAAGGCCAGGGAGGAGACCATGCGCTCCCCGGTGATGGGCGACGAAATGAAGCGGGTGCTTCCGGTGGTATCGGAGGGCGGCAGCGACAGCCAGATGCTGGACAACACGCTGGAATTCCTCGCGATGAACGGCTTCCCCCTGTCCCTCGCCGGCATGATCCTTCTGCCCGAGCCCTGGCAGGGCGGCGGGGAGCAGACGCCCTGGCGCGATCTGTACCGCTATTACGCCACCATGATGGAGCCCTGGGACGGCCCGGCGGCCATCCTGTATTCCGACGGCGAAAAGGTCTGCGCGTCGCTGGACCGCAACGGCCTGCGCCCGCTTCGCTGCGCAATGACCGACGACCGGCGGCTGATCCTCTCCTCCGAGGCCGGGGTTCTGTTCGAGGAGAACGCGCACATCGTGCGCCGGTGGAAGCTGAGCGGCGGGGACGTGCTCGAAGCCGACCTGAAAACAGGCGAGCTCAGGGAAAGCGAAGCGCTGAAAACGGCTTACGCCGGGCGGCGGCCGTATTCGGAATGGATGCGGCGTCAGATCGCGCTGGGCGATCTGCCCGAAAGCCGGGCGGAAAGCGCGCCGACGGACGAAAACGCCCGGATCAGGCTGTGCAAAGCCTTTCATTATACCTGGGAGGACGAGCGCGACATCCTGCTGCCCATGGCGGCGAACGGGACCGAGCCCATCGTTTCCATGGGCGCGGACGAGCCGCTTGCGGCGCTCAGCAAAACGCATCCCAGCCTTTTCGACTATTTCAGGCAGCGGTTCGCCCAGGTGACGAACCCGCCCATCGACGCCCTGCGCGAAAAAATCAAAACCGACTGCTCCATCTATATCGGGGACGACGGCAACCTGCTTTCCGACGATCCCGACAACTGCGCCGTGCTGGAGCTTCCCTCCCCGATCCTGACGGAGGAGGAGCTTGACCGCGTCCGCGGCATCCGGCATCCGGCGTTTTCCGTGCGCACGGTCTCGCTGCTCTACGACCGCCGCGGCTCCCTCCGGGACGCTGTTTCCGCGTTTTTCGCGGCCTGCGACCGGGCGTGCAGGGACCGCGTCAACATCCTGGTCCTGTCCGACCGCGGCATGGACGAAAACCGCCTCGCCATTCCTTCCCTGCTGGCGGTATCGGCGCTGGAGCAGCATCTGATCCGCATCAAAAAGCGCACCGCGGTGTCGGTGATCCTGGAGAGCGGCGAGCCCCGGGACGTGCACCAGATCGCCCTGCTCATCGGCTTCGGCGCGCGGGCGGTAAACCCGTACCTGGCCCACGACTGCGTCCGCGCGCTGTGCGCGGACGGACGCATCGCCAAGGAGCCGGAAGCCGCCGTGCGCGATTACAACAAAGCGCTGACCGCGGGCGTGCTCAAGATCGCCTCCAAGATGGGCGTTTCCACCCTGCAGGCCTACCAGAGCGCGCAGCTTTTTGAAATCGTCGGCCTGGACGGGCCGTTCGCCGAGCAGTATTTCACCAACACGCCTTACGCGCTGGGCGGGGCCGATCTTGCCAGGGTGGAGGCCGACAGCCGCTTCCATCACGCCGCGGCCTTCGACGATCCCGCGGAAAAAGGGCTGCCCAGCGTCGGCGCGCACCGGCTGCGCGCGGGCGAGGGCGCGGAGGAGCATTTATATTCCCCCGAAACCATTCATCTTTTGCAGCAGGCCGTATGGACCGGCAGCAAAGAGCTGTTCGACCGCTACGCCGCCCGGGTGGAAAACGAGGGGCCGCGCACGATCCGTTCGATGCTGACCTTCGATTACGGCGCATGCCGCGCGATCGCGCCGGAAAAGGTTGAAAGCGCCGCAGAGATCGTAAAGCGCTTCCGCACCGGGGCCATGAGCTACGGCTCCATTTCCCGGGAGGCGCACGAGTGCCTCGCGCGGGCCATGAACCGTCTGGGCGGAAAGAGCAACAGCGGCGAGGGCGGCGAGCTGCCCGAGCGCTACGGCACAGACCTCAATTCCGCCATCAAGCAGGTGGCCTCCGGGCGCTTCGGCGTGACGCGGGAATATCTACTCTCCGCACGGGAAATACAGATCAAGATGGCGCAGGGCGCGAAGCCCGGCGAGGGCGGACATCTGCCGGGGGCGAAGGTGACGGAGAGCGTGGCCAAAACACGCTGCTCCACCCCGGGCATTTCGCTGATCTCCCCGCCGCCGCACCACGATATCTATTCCATCGAGGACCTGGCCGAACTGATCTACGACCTGCAGTGCGCCAACGAGCAGGCGAAGATCACGGTCAAGCTGGTGTCCTCGACCGGCGTCGGCACGATCGCAAGCGGCGTCGCGAAGGCCGGGGCGGGCGGCATCCTGATCTCGGGCGGCGAAGGCGGCACGGGAGCCGCGCCGTTAAGCTCGGTCCATCACGCCGGCCTGCCCTGGGAAATCGGCCTGGCCGAAGCGCACCAGGTATTGTGCAGGAACCGCCTGCGCCAGAAGGTGACGCTCGAAACGGACGGCAAGCTGATGACCGGCCACGACGTCGCGGTGGCGCTGCTGCTGGGCGCCGAGGAATTCGGCTTCGCCACGGCTCCGCTGATCACGATGGGCTGCCGGATGATGCGGGTGTGCCATCTGGGCACCTGCCCCTTCGGCATCGCAACGCAGGATCCGGCGCTGCGCAAGCGCTTTATCGGCAAGCCGGAATACGTGGAAAGATTCATGCTGTTCATCGCGGAACAGCTTCGGGAGATCATGGCGAAGCTCGGCGCGCGCACGGTGGACGAGCTGGTGGGCCGCAGCGACCTGCTGAAAATGAAGCCCGACGCGGCCATGGACCTGTCCGATCTGATCGGCTTTGCCCGGAACACGCATTTCCAGGCGGAGGCGAAGCACGATTTCCGCCTGGGCGAGCGCGCCGACGCCCGGCTGTTCCAATCCCACGTGCAGCTCACGACCGCCGACCGCGCCTTCGGCACGATGCTCAAGGGCGAACGGCGCGTTCAGGCCCAGGGCTGCGGCGGACAGTCCTTCGGGGCGTTCCTGCCCGCGGGCCAGGAGATCACGCTGTACGGCGTAGCGAACGATTACCTGGGCAAGGGCCTGTCCGGCGGCTCGCTCGCCGTCTGCCCGCCGGTGGACAGCGTATGGAAGAGCGAGGACACGCTGATCGGCAACGTGGCGCTCTACGGGGCGACCGGCGGCCGCGCCTTTATCGCGGGGCGCGCGGGCGAACGCTTCGCCGTGCGCAATTCCGGGGCCTGGGCGGTGGTGGAAGGGCTTGGCGACCACGGCTGCGAATACATGACCGGCGGCCGCGTGGCCGTGCTGGGCCGTGTCGGCGGCAATTTCGCCGCGGGCATGTCGGGCGGCGTCGCCTGGGTGCTGGACGCCGACGGAACGCTGGAAACGCGCCTCAATCCCGGCGGCGCGAAGGCGTATCCCGTTTCCCCCGATCAGGCGGAGGAGCTGCGGCGGCTGCTGCAAATGCACGAACAGGCGACGGGCTCGAAAAAGGCCGGGGAGATCCTGCGGGCCTTCGACGAATACCTGCCCCGGTTCAAAGCGGTGATCTCCGACGAATACCTGGCTTATCTGAAAGGAGCGTGAAGGTATGGGCAAGGCGACCGGTTTCATGGAATACGCCCGGGCCGAAAACCCGTACCGGGACGAGCGCGCGCGGCTTCTGGATTTTGACGATCTGCATACCGCCCAGCCCGCGGAGGCCCGGCGCTGTCAGGCTTCGCGCTGCATGAACTGCGGCGTGCCCTTCTGCCAGTCGGATTTCGGATGCCCCCTGCATAATCTGATCCCGGAATGGAACGATCTGCTGTATCAGGGGCAGGAAAAGGCGGCGCTGGAAAGGCTTTTGATGACGGCCCCGTTCCCGGAATTCACGGGCAGGGTGTGCCCGGCGCTGTGCGAAAAAGCCTGCAATCTGGCCGACGAGGGCGTGACCAACCGCGACAATGAACTGTATCTGATCGAAAAGGGCTTTGAAACGGGCTGGATCAGGCCGCGCGTTCCCGCCCTGCGCACGGGAAAAAGGGTGGCGGTGGTTGGCAGCGGCCCCGCGGGGCTCGCCGCCGCCGATCTGCTCAACCGGATGGGGCACGCGGTCGACGTCGTTGAAAAGGCCGACCGTCCCGGCGGGCTGCTGATGTACGGAATCCCCAATATGAAACTGCCCAAGGAGGTCGTGGAGCGGCGCGTGCGGCTGATGGAAGCCGAAGGCGTTTCCTTCCTGCTGAATACCGAGGCCGATCCCGCACTATTGACGGCATACGACGCCGTTGTCCTCTGCGGCGGAACGAGAAAGCCCCGCGGCCTGAGCGCGGCGCGCGCGGACGTAAAGGGCGTGCATTTCGCCGTGGAATATCTGACCGAGGCGACAAAGAGCCTTCTGTCCGGGAAAGCGCCCGCTGTCACGGCGTACCAAAAGCACGTGGTCGTGGTGGGCGGCGGAGACACGGGCAACGACTGCGTGGGCACGGCCCTGCGCCAGCAGTGCGCGTCCGTAACGCAGCTGGAAATGCTGCCCGCGGCGCCCACGCTCCGCGCCCCCGGCAATCCCTGGCCGCAGTGGCCGCGCACGCTGCGCGTCGATTACGGGCAGGCCGAGGCCGCCGCGTTGCAGGGCGCGGATCCCCGCGTATACGAGACCACGGCGCAGGCGATCGCGGTCGACGAAAAGAATGAAATCGTATCGCTGACCGCCGTGCGTGTGGCGAAGGACGCGGAAGGGCGACTGTCGCCCGTGCCCGGCACGGAAAGGACGCTGCCCTGCGGCTTGCTGCTCATCGCCGCGGGCTTTATCGGCTGCGAGGACGCGACGCTTTCGCGCTTTTCGCTGCGGGCCGACGCCCGGGGGCGGCTGCTGCCCGCCGACGGCTCGCATTATTTGGGCGGCAATCTGTTCTCCGCCGGGGACATGCGCACCGGGCAGTCGCTGGTCGTCCGCGCGCTGGCGGACGGACACGCGGCGGCAAAGGAAATCGACAGCTATCTGAGGGGGAAGGACGCATGACGAAATATATATTTGTTACCGGCGGCGTGGTATCGGGCCTGGGCAAGGGCATCACGGCCGCGTCCCTGGGCAGGCTGCTCAAGGCGCGGGGGCTCAAGGTGGCCGCGCAGAAGCTGGACCCGTATATCAACGTGGACCCCGGCACCATGAGCCCTTACCAGCACGGCGAGGTCTACGTGACCGAGGACGGCGCGGAAACCGACCTGGATCTGGGGCATTACGAGCGGTTCATCGACGAGGACCTGAACAAGTATTCCAACCTGACCACCGGCAAGGTGTTTTCCAACGTGCTGTACAAGGAGCGCCAGGGCGGGTATCTGGGCTCCACGGTGCAGATCATCCCGCACGTAACCGACGAAATCAAGCGCTTTATCTACCGGGTGGGCGAAAAGACCGACGCCGACGTGGTGATCACCGAGATCGGCGGCACGATCGGCGATATCGAAAGCCAGCCCTTTATCGAGGCCATCCGGCAGATCGGCCTGGAGGTCGGCCGCGAAAACGCGCTGTACGTTCACGTAACGCTGGTGCCGTATCTCAAAGCCAGCGGCGAGCACAAGTCGAAGCCGACGCAGCACAGCGTAAAGGATCTGCAGGGCATGGGCATTACGCCCAACATCATCGTGCTGCGCGTGGACGAGCCCATCACGGACGCCTCCGTCTTTTCCAAGATCGCGCATTTCTGCAACGTGAAGCCGGACTGCGTCATCGAAAACCTCACGCTGCCGATCCTCTATGAAGCGCCGCTGATGCTGGAAAAGGCGAACCTCTCCGGCATCGTCTGCCGGGAGCTGGGCATCAGCGCGCCCGCGCCCGATCTTTCGGAGTGGCGGGAGCTGGTGGCGCGCATCCGGCACCAGAGCAAAACCGTTCGGATCGCGCTGGTGGGCAAATATGTGCAGCTGCACGACGCCTATCTTTCCGTGGCTGAAGCGCTGCGCCACGCGGGCTACGCCCTGGACGCCAGGGTGAAGATCGCCTGGATCGATTCGGAAACGCTGAACGAGGAGAACATCGACGGCGCGTTGCGCGACGCGCAGGGAATCATCGTGCCCGGCGGCTTCGGCGGCCGCGGCGTGGAAGGGATGATCCTGGCCGCGCAGTACGCCCGGGAACGGCACATTCCCTATTTCGGCATCTGCCTGGGCATGCAGATCGCCGTGATCGAGTACGCGCGGCACGCCGCGGGGCTGGAGAACGCCAACTCCAACGAGTTCGACGAGGCCGCGCCCTATAAGGTGATCGACTTCATGCCGGGCCAGAACGACGATACGGACAAGGGCGGCACCCTGCGTCTGGGCAAATATCCCTGCATCCTCAAGGAAGACACCGTGATCGCCCGCTGCTACGGGAAAACGGAGATCAGCGAACGCCACCGCCACCGTTACGAGTTCGCCAACGCTTTCCGTAATCCGCTGCAGGACGCCGGCCTTTGCCTTTCCGGGCTTTCGCCCGACGGCCGCCTGGTGGAAACGGTCGAGCTCTCCGGCGAAGCCTTCTTTATCGGCGTTCAGTTCCATCCCGAATTCAAGAGCCGCCCCAACAAGCCCCATCCGCTGTTCAAGGGCTTTATCGGCGCGGCGCTGCGGCAGGGATGACAGCGCTTTTCAGGAACATGCAAAGGGGACCGTTAGGGCCTACGCGGCTCTAACGGTCCCTTACTTTTCTAACGATCCCTTGCTTCCTTATACATTCTCAATGTAGCGCTGCTACGCCTCCCTCCATTCAGCTTAGCCAGGGCGAAAAATCCATCCCAAATCTGATAATCTTTTATACTGAGAATAGTATTATTTTCCTATTTGCATCATGGCTCTTAGCCTGAGAATAGTAAAACTTCAGATTTTTTTGCGCAGGGTCAGGATGTTCCGGCCGTTTTCATAGCGGTACGACAGATCGTCCATTGTTTTTTTGACCAGAAAGATGCCCAGGCCGCCCACTCCGCGCTCCTCGGCCGGGAGCGAGACGTCGGGATCGGTCTTTGCGAGGGGATCGAAGGGCGCGCCGCTGTCGATCAGCGTGACCGTCGCCATGCGCGCGGCCCCGTCGAAGGAAAAGCGCACGGTGACGTCGCCCGTTCCGGCGCCGTAGGCGTAATGCGCGATATTGCCGACCAGCTCGTCGATTGCGACGTCGATCTGCATCTGCGCCTTCATGGGGCAATCCAGCGCTTCGAGCTGTCCGTCGATAAACCGTGTGACCTCGGGGATATTCTCCACCGCGGCCGGCAGCGTGAGCTCGGTCATTGCGCTTCAACTCCTTTATATTCCAGGCACAGCATCGTCAGATCGTCAAACTGCTCGGCGTCGCGCACGAACGCGTCCACCGCGCCGCGCATGCCGCGCAGGATCTCCACGGGCGCGGCGTCCGCGTTTTCGTTCAGCGCCCTGACCATCCGTTCGGCGCCGAAGAGCTCCTTTTCGGCGTTGGTCGCCTCCGGCACGCCGTCGGTATAGACGAACAGCCTGGCGCCCGGCTCGAGCATGAGCTCGTATTCGCGGTACTTAACGCCCTCCATGCCGCCGATCACGAAGCCGTGCTTATCCTTATACAGCTCAAAATCGCCGCCCGGGCGTTTCAGCACCGGGTATTCATGGCCCGCGTTGGCGGCGACCAGCCTGCCGGTGGAAAGCTCCAGTATGCCCAGCCAGACGGTGACGAACATCTGCGCCTCGTTGTTGGAGCAGATGGCTTCGTTGGTCTTTTCCAATATCTTCGCCGGGGACGCGCCGAGCATCGCGACGCTTTGCAGGATGATCTTGGACGCCATCATGAACAGCGCCGCGGGCACGCCCTTGCCGCTCACGTCGGCGATCACCATGCACAAATGATCGCTGTCGATCAGGAAATAGTCGTAGAAATCGCCGCCGACCTCCTTGGCGGGGTCCATGGTCGCGAAGATATCGAACTCGCTCCTGTCCGGGAAGGGCGGGAAGATATGCGGCAGCATCGCGGCCTGTATCCGCGTAGCCAGCGACAGCTCCGCGCCGATGCGCTCCTTCTCCGCCGTGACGCGCCGGACGGTTTCGACGTATTCCACCGTTTTATGGGACAGCGCGGCGAAGGACTGCGCCAATTCCTCCACCTCGTCGCCGGTGCGGTAGGCGTCCTCCATCCTGAACTCGAGGTCGCCCTCGCGCAAAAGCGATATGCGCTTTACGATGGTGTTGAGCGGCTTTACGATATGCCTGCCCAGCGCGAGCGCCGCGCCCAGAGTGATCGCCATAACGGCGAGCAGCAGCACGATCGCCGTCGTCTGGGACTTGGCGTTTTTCTGCTCAAGCACGGTCTGCGCCTCGCCCTGGATGTTCGCTATGCTTTCCGAAAGCATCACCGCGGGCTGATCGGAGATCGTCTTTGCGAAGGCCGAAAGCAGCATCCAGCCGGTGGTCCTGATGGGCGTCGCGGCGACGTAATACATCCCGTCCGACAGCTTGCCCAGCGTGACCTCGGCGTCCATGCCCTGCAGGGCGCGCCGCACGGTCTCCGCGAGGAACACGTTATCCGATACGCGCAGATCGCCGGTCCTGTCGTTTTCGGGCATCGGGAACACCTCGGCCTGCATCGGCAGCACCGCGCAGCCGTC
Source organism: uncultured Eubacteriales bacterium (assembly GCA_902761825.1). Classification (GTDB taxonomy): domain Bacteria; phylum Bacillota; class Clostridia; order Christensenellales; family Aristaeellaceae; genus SFMI01. The sequence continues at coordinate 7,143 of CACWLY010000059.1, read as the reverse complement.
CTCGTTGACCAGCAGGGTATACTCGCCGGCCAGGGCGGAATCGCTCATGGCCTGCTGCATTTCGTTCAGGAACAGATCGGCGCCGACCACGGCGCGCAGGCTGCCGTCCGGCCCGTAAACGGGCATCGCGCACTCGACGCAGTACGCGCCGGTCGTCGCGTCCCATTCGCCGTCGGTAAAGATCAGCCTGCCGGCCGCCTCCGCCTGTCTGTACCAATCGCGGACGCGCGGATCATAGCTGCGCATTTTGCCGTCCGTGAACCAGCTGGAAGAGCTGTCGCTCACCGAAAAATGCACGCCTTCCGGCAGGGCGATGTACATGTCCGCCGCGCCCAGATCCGGGCACAGGGAAATCATCGTATCCGACAGGTTGGCGATCAGTCCCACGCGCGCTTTGACCACGGGATCCTCGGGATCGACGCCGTCCGCATATATGACCTTGGCCGTCCATTTGCCGTCGTCGGCCGGATCGGGCGCGGCGCTGGCCTGGGGCGGGTAATCATCGGGGCTGGCGAACAGCTTCGCCGCGAGGTCGGCCACGAACGTCACCCGCCGTCCCGCCGCGTCGAACATCCCGTCGGTAATCCTCGCCGTCATCAGGTTCGAGCGCTTGAGGCTCTGGGTGACCACCTGGTCCATGACCCGGCCGGCGATCTCGGAGATCGCGTCCTGCTGCTGCCGTTCGGAATCGGCCGTCAGGCGGGACAGCATGTTGCTGTGATACACCGATACGGCGGCAAAGGCAGCGGTGAGCAGGAGGATCGCGAACAGGATCAGATTGAACACCTTGCTCTGTATGCCGCCGATCACCAGGTTTTTAAAGCGTTTCATCTTTTTCCTCCGGTCGTTGCGTCGTTTTTTTTGCGCGCCGCGCGTCAGCGCTTGTCCTTGTCGATGAATTCCAGCGTAACGGTCGCCAGCAGCGCGAAGACCAGGATGAACAGCGTCAGATCCATCCAGTAGCCGACCACGATGAACGGGTCGCATTCGTAATCCGGGTTATAGCTGGCCGCGGCGGCCTTTCCCTCCAGGAAGGCTTTTACCCTGTCCTCGCCCACCAGATCGAGCACCTTGCCCAGGGTGGTTTTTACCGTGATCTCGCGGTCGCGGTCCGCCGGCGCGTCGTTGTTCTTGGCCGTCAGGTCGATCGCCTCGCCCACGGTGAATTCCACGCGCACTTCCTGTTTTCCGTATTCCTCGGCCAAGCCCGAGGCGTCGAGCGCGTCCAGCGCGTCGCCCACGGTAAAGCCCGGCGTGAGCTCCTTCTGTTTCATTTCATCCATCACGGCCAGGCCGTCCAGCGCGCTGAGGATCTTGTCCAGCGTGAGCGTTTTGGCGATCTTTTTTTCGCGCAGCTCCGCCACGGCGGGGTTTTCGGCGTCCTGCATCAGGTCGAGCGCCTGGCCCAAAGTGAAGGTGCCGCCGATCTCGTTATCCCGCATTTTATCCAGCATGGATGAAATCGTGGCGTAAGGCCGATGGTTGGTATCGGCCTGCGCCGCGATCACCTTGAGCGCCGGGTTGGAAATGGTGAACTCGGTCAGCGTTTTGGTCCAGGCCGGAAGCGTCATCATGCCGCCCGAAAACACGAGCTGGAAGATCAGCACGAAGGGCATGACGGTCATGGCCGTCGTGGTGTTATGCGAAAGCGACGAGACCCACAGCGACATCATATCCGACGCGTAGGTGATCAGGAACATGGAAATCAGGAAATCCAGCAGGAACGAGGAGGTGATCAGCCCTTCGCCCGGATACTGCACGCCCACGAGCATCGTCACATAGATCGTGATCACGGTCTGGGCCAGGCACAGCAGCGCCTGGTACATCATGTGCGAAACGATATAGGAGGAAATATGCATGCCCGAGCGGTGCTCGCGCTTGATCACGTCGCGCTCGCGGCAGATCACCTGGATGGAGTTGAAGCAGCCGTTCCAGATGCACACGCACACCATGGAAAACGCGCCCATCAGCGTGCCTTCCATGTTGATGAAAAACTTTTTGCGTATGACCATGCCCACAAGGCCCGCGATCAGCGCCGCCATGGGCAGCACCTTCCAGTCGTTCTGATAAACGAACATGCGCAGGAGCTTGCCGAAGCAAATGCTCACCTGCGAACCGCGTCCGCGATGGCGGATCTCCATCTGCCGCGCGCTTTTTTTCATTTTCAGCTCAGCCATTCCGCGCCTCCGCAAACCGCATCACGTATTCGTCCGCCAGCCCGTCGCCGCCCTCTTCCCTGCGGTTGACGGACTTGACGATCTCCTCCATCGTATCGCGCCCGAAGAAACGGCGCGCCTCCTCCACGCTTCCGTAAAAGGCCAGCCGGCCTGTGCGCGCGGAATCCTTGGCCAGCACGATCACATCGTCGAACAGGTCGATCACGCGGTCGGGCGTATGGGTGATGACGATGATGATCTTGCCGGTATCGGCGATCAGGCGCAGCTGCCGGAACAGCTCGCGCGCCATCACGCCGTCCAGGCCGGAATCCGGCTCGTCCAGGATGAACAGCGACGGGTTGCTGATGAATTCCATGGAAATGGACAGCCGCTTCTTCTGGCCGCCGGACAGCTTTTCCACCAGATTGTTCTTTACCGGCAGGAGGCCGAAGATCTTCATCACCTCGTCCACGCGCTCGCGGCGCTGCCTGGCGCTCACGTCCTTGGGCAGCCGCAGCCTTGCGGCGTCAAGCAGCGTGCTGAGCACGGTATCCTTGCCCCGCATCATCTCGCTCTGCGGAACGAAGCCCACCTCGTACTGCATTTTCTTGTACTGGGTGTACATGTTGCCGCCGTTGAGCATCACCTCGGCGTCGGCCTTTTCATAGCCGTTTACGGCGTTCACGAAGGTGGTCTTGCCCGCGCCCGAGCCGCCCAGCAGCAGCACCATATGCCCCTGGGGAATGCTCATATGGATATCCCGCAGCAGCGTTTTTTTGCGGAAATATTCCGTGGCCGAGCGCTCCTTCAGGTTCACCGTCAGGCCCTCGTCCATGACGGTGACGCTGCCGGAGCTGGCAAGCCTCGCCATGGCCGCGCGCAGATCCTCCACCTGCCATTCGGGCTGATACTTTTTGCCGAAGCCCCATATCAGGGCCGGGATCCAGCAGGTATACGAGAGCAGGCACAGCCAGATCCAGCGCTTTTTGAGGCCGTACACCTGGATCAGGCCGCCGAAAACGCGGATGCCGTAGACGAAGCGGACGATCGCGATGGGGATCATGACGACCGTGAGGATCATGATGAAGCTGGCGGCGCTTTCCGCGTTTTCCGCGGTCACGTTCCTCTGCCCGATCAGCGCGGTGATCAGATTGATCGCGATAATGACGAAGGCCGTCATGCAATAGGCCCGTCCCTCCGGCTCGCGCCCGGCGCAGCGGCCCAGCTCATAATCCCGGATGCCGGGGATCAGCGCCAGCCAGCCCTTGAGCCCCGATTTTTCCAGGATCCGCCATAAGCCGATTATATACAGGATCGCCAGCGCGACGTTCATGGCGCCGGACGTAAGAAACAGCACGCTGCACAGCAGGCTGAACGCCTGATCCATCGTTATCATCTCCGCAAATCATTGTTTCCGAATGACAAAAAGCGCCGCTCGGGGCGGGCTTTTTGGTTGGCCGTCAGCGCGCGCCCCGGTTTTCCGGAATCGCGCTCAGAACGTGACGTTCAGGTTTTCCATGGTGTCGATCACAACGACGCAGTCCGCCTGAACGCGCTGCATCACCTGCAGCATGATGTATTCGGGAATCGCCACGCAGCCGCCGGTCCAGGGCTTGAGCGGGCCGAAACAGTGCAGGAAGATCGCGGAGCCGCGGCCCGGCGTTCCTTCCTCGTTGAAGGAAATGTTCAGGCAGTATTGATACTGGTACTCGTAATCGAGAATGTGCTCGCTGTCATCCATCGCAAGGCCCGGATGCTCGCTGAGCAGGACCATTTCATTGTAGTGGTCGTCCGGATCGCCGGACCAGTAGGTGTCCTCGTCCACCTGGATATAGGGGATCGCGCAGCCGGGATCGGCCGCGATGCCGAACGCCTTGTTGAAGCGGTATACGCCGATCGGGGTCTGCGCGCAGCCTTCGGCGTGGTCCGCGTCCAGGCACAGGCCGTTCTTGCCCACAAAACCGGGCGTGGAAAGGATCTGCGTCCATTCGCCGTTTTCATCCCGCTGGTGCATCGAAACGCTGGCCCCGGTCTTGTCCATGGCGATGCCGGCCACGATAAAAAGCTGCGTCGTTTCCGCGTCCTGCGCCGCGGGCAGGTTTTTCACCCATTCCGGGGACGGCTCGGCGCGCTGGATTGCGGCGTGCAGCGCGGGCTCCTCGCCCTGGGCGGCGGCGGCGGTCAGCAGCGCAAGAATGAGCAGGAGCATGAAGAGGATCGTTTTCTTCATAACAGATTTACCTCCCGTTTCCGGTTGCCCGGTCCGTAACGTTTTTTTCAGTCTTTCACGCGGGCGGCGATCCTCTTTTTCGAGGGCGCTATGGCGCGCTGCGGGCATACGAGGACGCACAGATGGCAGCCCACGCATTTCCGGCCGTCCAGCCTGGGATGGCGCTCTTCGTCCAGCTGAATGGCCTGGTGCCCGCCGTCCGCGCAGGAGATCGCGCAGCGGCCGCAGCCGATGCAGCGCTCCCGGATGAACTGCGGATAGATCACCGTGTCGCGCTCCAGCGTGTCGGTGGTGGGGCTCAGCGCGTCCAGGCCCAGGCCGACGGCTTCCTTCACGCTTTCAAAGCCCTTTTCCGCAAGGTACAGGTTCAGTCCGGATTTGAGATCGTCGATGATGCGGTAGCCGTACTGCATGACCGCGGTCGTCACCTGGATGGAGCCGCCGCCCAGCAGGATGAATTCCAGCGCGTCCAGCCAGGTTTCCACGCCGCCCATCGCCGAAAGGTGCATTCCCTGCAGGTTGGGATTCTTGCCCAGCTCGGCCACAAAGCGCAGCGCGATGGGCTTGACGGCGTTTCCGCTGTAACCGCCCACGGCGCTGTGGCCGTGCACGGCGGGAGCCGAAACGTAGGTGTGCGGATTGATGCCCACGATGGATTTGATGGTGTTGATGGCGGCGATCCCGTCCGCGCCGCCGCGCTTCGCGGCCTCGGCCGCCTCGCTCATCACGGCCACGTTGGGCGTCAGCTTGGCGATCACCGGGATATGGCAGGCGCGCCTGGCGGCGGCGGTGAAGCGCTCCACAAGCTCGGGCGCCTGGCCGATATCCGATCCCAGGCCGCCCTCCGCCATGTTGGGACAGGAGAAGTTCAGCTCCACCGCGTCGGCGCCGTTTTCCTCGCACTGCCGGGCCAGCTCGCCCCATTCCCGCTCATCGCGGCCCATGATGGAAGCCAGGATGAATTTGCCGGGATAGTTTTGCTTGAGCCGGCGGAAGATTTCCATGTTTTCCGCCACGCTGTGATCGGACAGCTGCTCGATGTTCTTGAAGCCGATGATGCTGCCGTCGCTGCCCGTAAGCGCCGAGAAGCGCGGCGAAGCCTCGTGAATATCCAATGAGCAGATCGTTTTGAAGCATACGCCCGCCCATCCGGCCTCAAAGGCTCGGGCGCACATATCGTAGGTGCTTGCCACCACGGACGACGAAAGCAGGAAAGGATTATCCAGCGGGATGCCGCACAGGTCGCACCGCAGCCTGTCCTCATGCGCGGGCAGCGGCGTTTCGCAGTCGGGCTTCACCTGATAATGCAGGCGGTTCATCAGATCGCGGATCGGCACTTCGCCCGCGCGCACGCAGGCGCGCTCGCAGGGAGCGTCGCAGGTCAGGCACGGGTTTTCGTCCGGCAGGCGCTGCGCGGCGGTCTGCTCGTTCAAAAACCACACGCTGCGGAGCAGCGAGGCCGGATTCAGCCGGTCGCACGCCGCGTCGCAGGGAGCGTCGGCGCACAGCGCGCAGCGTATCATATCCGACCGCGCGATCGCGCATTGGCTATTTATCATTTGGGTTTCTCCTTTCGCGCGGCGCGCTTTTTATCGTTCAGCCCATTTTTTTGATGATGATCATTTCGGCCTTCTGGCCGCGGATGGCGACCTTGATGTCGTCCGCCACGTGCGTGACCACGGATTTTTCCAGTTCGTCCCACATTTCGCGGGCCCTTTCGTCCCGAAGCGACTGCCTGCGCAGCTCGTCCTGGTACGCCGTCATGGACCACTCGAAGTCCAGCATGGCCCCGGTGGTTTCGCGCAGCATTTCCCCATTGTAGAGCGGAAGTCCGGGCACGTCCGCGCCCTGGTCGAAGAAGTCGCGCAGCCGTCCCATCAGCCCGCGCGCCGCCTCGTTCTTGCCCGAGGTGGACGCCGCGAGCAGGTCGTCGCGCTTGCTCAGGCTCATCCGCGTGTTGACCTGCAGGTGCAGCTGATACACGTTATCCTCGTCCTCGATCCAGAAAAGCCCTTCCTTTTCGCCGGTAATGGAGCGCATCATGCCCATCATTTCCTCGGCCAGCAGGCGCAGATGCAGGGCGTCCTTGCCGGTCAGGCCCTTATAGGCCGCCACCTTTTCCGCCTGCTTCAGCGCCGTTTCGATCCGGCTGCCGGCGCTGGATACAACGATTACATCCGTTTTCATCTTTCACTTCTCCTCAGGCGATGTTCAGGATATCGGAAAAGCCGGTCACCTCGAACACCTCGGCCACGATCTCGTTCACGTTCGTTACCTTCATTCCGCCCTTGGCGGCCATCATCTTGTGCGCGGACAGAAGCACGCGCAGCCCGGCGGAAGAAATATAGTCCAGCTTGGAAAAATCGAACGTCAGGCTCTCCGCGCCGCCCAGGGAAGCCTTGAGTTCCGCTTCGAGCTCGGGCGCGGTCACGGTATCCAGACGGCCTTCCAGGGCCAGCGTCAGTTCGCCGCCGTTTACAGTCTTGTTGATCGTCATTGCGTTTCTCCTCCTGAATGGATTATAGATTTGCGGAGCGCTTCGGCTTATATCGCCCCGCTGTAATCATAATTATAGCATGCCGGTTCGGTATCTGTCCAATAAAAATACGGAATAATAAGCAAAACGGGAATGTTGCAGAAGCCAATCTGCAATATCCCCTTTGTTTACAGGTATATTGGTTCTCATAAAAGAACGAGCAACAGTGAATACCGGGAAATCGAAAACCCCGGGGTGGTTTGGAGGGGCCGCAGCCCCTC
>CACWLY010000058.1:7788-22320 GCA_902761825.1 uncultured Eubacteriales bacterium | reverse complement strand
CCCTGGACCCATCCCGGCGATGAAGCGCGGAGCGTAAACCAGACTTGCTTCCGCCTGTTTGGCTTGTGGGGCCAAGTGAGTTCCCGGGCAGAGCAAAGGCAGGTCAAAGGCGCGGGGGAAAGCAAGCGGAAAAAACGTTTGGAATATAACCTGCGATCATTCCGCTTGTTTTCTCCCGCGTCTCTGACCTGCCTTTACGCGGCGCTTCGCGCCGCACGACCGGCAAAGCCGGTCGCCCGGGAACGGTTGCTGACATATAAGCCAGTTGGCGGAAAGTGCTGCAGCAGGAGCGGCCCCAAACGCAGGTTTCTTTGCCCAGCTTTCTTTTCCCAAAGAAAGCGCGTTTTCCTTCCCTGTTTCGCGGAAATTCAGCGCTTCTTGTCTTATTTTCCTATTTGCATCATGGATTATAGAACGCAATCGTATTGACGGGATAATCGTCCACGGCCACAAGCTCCGCCGACAGGAGCCTGCCTTCGGTGATATCGGCCTGCTCGCGCAGACCGGCCATCGAAGATGTATCCACGGTCACGTTTTCCTTTTTGGGCGTCAGGTACAGCACCAGCGGTTCCTTTTCCAGGGCGTCCGCGCAGCTGTCCAGCCGGATATCCCAGATATCGCCGTTGCAGAAGTTGTCTGAGATCATCTGCCCGCCGACAAAGGCGCTGCCGATATCGCCCTCGTAGAGGACCCGCAGCAAAACCTGCTTGTGCCCCCGCAGCATGTCCGGCCTGAGATCGACGGCATACCGTCCCGTTCCCACGGCGCGGAATGCAACCGGCGTCGGCTGCCGTCCGGTATCGATGCGCGCGTGGGGAACAAAGCGCTTTTCCTCGTCCGACCAGCGCAGCACGTCGGCGCTTCCGCTTTCGATCTCGGCTTTCAGCTGTTCTCCGTCCCATAAGAGCGGCCTGTCGCACAGCCAGGCGGTATCGCCGTATACCCAGAAGCCCAGGCTGTCCCGGCGGCTGAGCGTCATGACCGTCAGCGCGTCCGCCGTGAAGGCTTTGCCCGGCGCGGCCTCCGTGATCTTCCCGCCGATGCAGTATACCGGGCGCATGCCGTCCGGGGCGAGGAAGAACCAGGTGTCGCCCAGACGCGCGAGCGGCTGCGCGGTGGCCCAATCGAGCGTCGCGCCGCCCAGGCGGATGCCGAAGGGCAGGATCGCGTTTTCGCCGGCGGCGATGTCGAAGCGGAAGACGATATCGCCCTGCGGCAGCCTGAGCAGCACTTCGTCGCCGTGGCGGTCGCGCATGTCCGCGTGATCCTGGAAATTGTTGACGAACAGGAAACCGCCGCCGTCTTTGACCCGGACCGAAAAGCGGAGCGGGTCAGGATCGCCGGGCTGCAGCGATTTCAGATGCTCCGGCAGCACAGCTTTCGTTTCCTCCAGAAAGCCCGGGAACAGGCCGCAGAACCGGTGGATCGCCCGCAGGCGTCCGTAGCTTTCGCGGATCTGCCCATACTCGCCGATCGCCGCCTGGTAATCATAGCTGCGCTTGGGGATCTGCCCCTCGTTCAGGTAGGGCGTGCGCAGGCCGGTGGGATTGGTGCCGCCCTTGTACATATAATAGCCCAGCAGGCTGCAGCCGCTGCCCAGCTTGATGTTGGCCAGGGCGTCGACGGCGCGCATGTCCAGCCGGAAACGGTATTTGTACGAGCACATCATGCCGCCCATCATTTCGCAGCAGGCATAAGGCCGCGTTTCCGGGTCATAGGAGGGCTCGAAGTTGTATTCCTTCGTGACGGCGCTGTTGTGGTTGTCGCGGTAGATGTATTCCGGCGTGGGCGGATGAACGCCGGGCCTGCTGTAAAACAGCCAGGGCTGGTAGGAATAGCCGCCCCAGAGCGGCAGCGCCTCCTCCGACGGCGTCACCGCGCCGCCCCAGGCGGTGGCGGTATAGAAGGGCGTGCGGATGCCTTCTTCCAGCATGATCTCTTTCAGCCGCAGCATGTATTCCAGGCCGGAATGCCCGCTGGTGATCCATTCGCCCGATACGCCGACGGTCATTTCCCACGGCGCGCAGGAATGCTGATACTCGTTTTCGATCTGCGTGCCCACCACGCAGCCGCCCTGATGGAAATAATGGCCGTCCGCCTGGCTGTGGATCGCGCGGAAAAAGCTGCGCACAGCCGCCAGGAAGCCCGGATCGTTCTCCCGCACCTCGTAAGGCTTGCCGTACAGCCAGTCGGGCAGGCCGCCGTTGCGCATTTCGCCGTGGGCGAACGGGCCGACGCGCAGGATCACCATCATCCCATGCTTTTCGCAGATTGAAAGGAAGGCGTTCAGGTCGCGGCAGCCGTCGAAGCGGAATATGCCCTCTTCCTCCTCGTGCACGTTCCAGAACACGTAGGTCGACAGGATGTTGACGCCGCCGCAGCGCATTTTCACGACCGCGTCCTCCCACTGATCGGGCGCGACGCGGGAGAAATGCATTTCCCCGCTGATGCCGAAAAACGGCTTGCCGTTCAGCGTCATGTAATAATTGGTAAAGCCGATCTTCCGCCCGTCCGGGCTGACGCCTCCAAACTTGTCCCCCAGGGGATAGATCCTTTTTTCGGGAACGCGGGTCAGGTCCAGCTGATACATACGTGATCACCCTTTGCGCTTTTTTCTATTAGTATACCGGGCTTGCTCCTTTTTTTCAAGCGGTTCCGGTGATTCGCGTAGCGCTGCTACGCCTCCCTCCATTCAGCTTAGCCAGGGCGAAAAATCCATCCCAAATCTGATAATCTTTTATACTGAGAATAGTATAAAAAAGAACGGCGGGGCGTTTTCCGCTCCCGTCGTTCTCGTCCTCCGCAAGGAAGAAGTATATCGGCGTTTTCCGGTTGGTTCATTATTTGAAGGTGTAACCGAGCTGCTCCAGCAGCGCTTCCGCGTTGGCGTACGCGCTGTTGACGGCCGCCTGGTGGTCGGCGTCTATCCGCTTGGTGCCGTGGGTGGAGCTGTTGGTGAAGTGGATGCAGAACTGGCCGTTATAATTGTTGTTCTGGATCGTATTGCCTTCGGAGGCGTTGTGCGGCACGCCGTACATGGACGCGGCGTAGCTGTGGCTGCCGATGGTCACCAGGATCGAGCGCCGCTGATAATTCTTGTTTTCGGTGATCTGGGAAGCGTCGGTCACGCCGTAAATGCGGCAGATCGCGGCGGTATCGCTCGCAGTAAGCGGCTCAACGTCGGCATGCGAGCCGCCGGACCAGCGCTTCACCTGGAAGCTGATGCCGGTTTTGACGTCGGTCACCAGGGCGACGCAGCCCTTGTAGAAGATTTTCTGGATATCGCTGCTGTTCCAGTCGGCCAGCTCGGGCGTATAGAGCACGGTGCCCGACGTGCTGACGTTGCTGCCGGAGGGCGTCTGATCATAGGCGCGGGCTTCCTCCGCTGACAGGATGCGCAGCAGATCGCCGCGGATCCAGCCGGTAATGCCCTTGACCTGCACCTGATACCAGGTATAGCCGTCGGCAATGTTCGTGTTTCCGAGCAGCGTGCACACCTGGTTCGCGCTGTTCAGCAGCTTCAGCTGCGTTCCCTTTGCGTTTCCGCTGTCGCGCACGATGACCTTGGTCATCGTTGTCAGCGCGATATTGCCCGATGCGGCGGCAGTGGATACGGCAGACGTCTCTGCGGCAGCGGAAGCTGCGGCCGCGGTCTGCGTCTGCTGCGGCGCGGCGGCTGCCGCCGCCTCCGCGCCGACGACCGCCACGTAATCGCCCATCACGTAGCCGGTGTTTTCGCCGTTGCTGACCTGATACCAGGTGTGGCCTTCTTTTTTGACGGTGCCGTAATACGCGGTGATCTGGTCCTTTTCAAATCTCCCCAACACCTTGGCTTCGGCGCTGGGCGCTTTGCGAAGGTTGACGCCGCGGGCGGTGAACCGGATATTTCCCACCGCGCTGACGGAAACGGCGGAGACGGTCTCGCTCTGCGCGGTGGCGACGTAGGACGCGGCAGCCGCGGTTTCGCTCTGCGCGTAGGAGGTATAAGCCGTCGTATCCGAAGAAACGCTCTGCGCCGGCGCGGACGCGGCCAGCGCCTGATCCGCCGATATCAGGTTCACGTAGCGCTGGTCGATGTATCCCCAGTATTCGCGCTCGGGATGGCTGGGATTGTGGCAGGTGACGTAATAATAATCGGTCCCGGCATAGCTGTGGCGGTTCAGGATCTGCACCAGATCGCCGGTGTTCAGCTTGACCCACGCGTCGGTGCTTTCCATCTGCTTGCGGACGCGCACCTGATCGTAATTGACCTGGCCGTAGGTTTCAGCGGCGGCGGACGACGCCAGGAGCGCGAAAACGGTTATCAGCAAAAGGCAAAATGAATATCGGAAACGCTTTTTCATAAGACCTCCTTGTCTTTCGCAGCCTCGTAAAAACCGATGTACCCCTCTATTTTATTACAAAATTATTACAAAATCAAGCGAATTCCGCCTTTTCAGACGGGATTCGCAGAAAATTTACATTTGCGGCGTTATCAATCCGCTTATAGAAGGCTGCGCAGTACGGGCAGCTTTTTCAGCAGCCAGACGATGCCGGCGCTGAGGGGAAGGACCGCGAGCAGCCAGAGGAGCGACAGCGGATACGCGTGCAGCACGGGCGAGAGCGCGCGCAGATACGGCGCCCAGGCCACGACCTTGAAGTAAGGCTCCAGCAGGTAAATGCCGAAGGTCAGCGAGCCCAGCAGGCAGACGCGCCGGGCGGTCTTTCCCTGCCCCAGCGCGGGGAAGGTGACCAGCACCAGGCGCTTGATCAGCAGGAACGCCGCGATGGCGGCCACATAATCAAACAGCGTGACGAAGCTCTGCTCGAAAACGCCGGTGCGGGCGGCCTCCCGATAGGTGCACAGGCAGGCGGCGGCCAGCCCGGCGGCTCCGGCCAGCGCGAGCCCGGCGAGCGTCGGGCGCTTGATCCGGCGGATATCGACCGCCGTGTCCAGGTAATAGCCGAGCAGCGGATAGAAGAACGCCTTTTCGGCGGCGAGCGGAACGGTCAGAAGGCCGGTAACGGACAGCGCGGGGCGTCCGGCCGACGTCAGCAGCAGATTGCAGATCGGCAGCAGCGAGCAGACCAGGGCGTGCAGCCCCAGCAGCAGGAAAAATTCCGGCCTGTCCATCCCGGCGGCGACGCGGCGCAGGAAAGGCAGCAGCAGCGTATAGCTGAGATACGCGTATAAGAACCAGTACGTCTCGGTGCTCTGCAGGTTCATGGCCAGAAGCCCGCGCAGGAAACGCTGCGGGGTAAACTCGAACGCCACGCCCTTATACAGCGTGTAATACACGCCCAGATAGAGATACAGCCCCAGCGAGAACAGCGCGATCACCGCGGCGATGCGCGCCGAGCGCTTGATCAGCGTCGCGCGGCAGCTCTCCTTTTTGCCCAGCAGCACGGCTCCGGACACCATGAAAAACAGCGGCACGTTCACGCGCACGAACATCGCCAGAAACATGGCGATCGCCCGCTCGGGCTCCCGGTTCGTTTCCATAAACAGGCTGAATCCCGGCAGGTGATTGAACAGCACCAGCACGACGGCGATCACGCGCGTCCATTCCAGCCAGACCTTTTTTTCAGTCATCGTATTTCCTTTCAGCAGGCGGCGATCAGGCGCTTGTAAAAGTCCACCGCGCCGGGAAGACAGGCATATTCGATGTTCTCGTTCAGCCCGTGCATGCCCTTCATCTGCTCGGGGCCGTAGATCACGGGCGCGAAGCGCACCACGTTGGCGCATATTTCCTGATAGAAGCGCGCGTCGGTGGCGCCGGTCATCACATAGGGGCAGGCGGGACAGCCGGGGAACGCTTCGGCCACGGTCTTTTCCACCGTCCGATAGGCTTCCCCGTGAATATCGGTGGCCGGGGTGAAATCGGCGGCGTGGTCCACCCGCATCTCCAGGCCGAACATATGCGAGGTTTTACGCAGGATATCCAGGCTTTCCTCCATGCCCTGATGCGGGATAAAGCGCACGTTGGCCGATACGCTGGCTTCCTGGGGCATCACGTTGCAGGCGTCGGAGCCGCGGGCCATGGTGAAGGCGACGGTCGTGCGGAGCATGGCCCCGGCCTGGGCGGAGATCAGCGGCAGCGCGCGCAGCAGCAGCGGCCTGAAAAGCCACAGATTGCCGAACACCATTTTCAGCGGGAAGGAAGCGTAGGGCGCGAGATGGGCGAACATGGCCGCAACCTCGGGCGGCATGCGGCGGCGGAAAACGTCGTGATGCTCCATGTAATGCACAAAGTCCGCCAGCTTCGCCAGGGGGGAATGCTTTCTGGGCGTGGAGGCGTGGCCGCCGTTGGAGCGCGCCGTAAACGTAATGTCCGCCTTGCCCTTTTCAAACACGCCCAGCATGGCGAAATTGCCGTGGATGCCGCCGATGGGCTCGGTGATGATGCCGCCGCCCTCGTCCACCACCAGCCAGGGGCGAACGCCGCGGCGCTTGAGCTCGTCCACAAGCTTCTGGCAGCCCGGGCCCGCCCATTCCTCGGTGCAGGAGGAGGACAGATACACGTCCTGGGGCGGGGTATAGCCTTCGCGCAGCAGCTGCTCCGCCGCCTCGAAGAAGGCCATGACCGAGCATTTGGTATCCGACGCGCCGCGGCCCCAGACCTTGCCCTCGGCGATATCGCCGGAGAACGGCGCGTGCAGCCATTCGCCCTCGGCGGGCACCACGTCCTGGTGGCTCATCAGCACCAGCGGACGGTCGGACGACCTGCCCTTCCAGTAAAACAGCAGGTTGCCGTCGATCTCCGTCTTTTCCAGCCGTTCATGCACCAGCGGAAACAGCCCTTCCAGCACCTGATGAAAGGCCAGAAACTTGTCCCGCAGGTCTTTTTCCGGCACGGAAACCGTTTCGCACCGTACCATGGCCGACAGCTTTTCCGCCAGACGCAGGGCTTCCTTTTCGTCCGGCGCGGGCGCGTAGGACGAGCTTTTCGTGGGCGTCAGGAGCGCGCGGATCAGCGCGGCCAGCAGCAGCGCGGCCAGCAGGCCGAAAATTGTCAGGAGAATCCAGAGCGCGGTCATGCTTTCGCCTCCCTGCGGAACTTGAGCCAGCTCAGGCCGATGGCGAGCGCGCCCGAGGGAATGATCATAAACGACGTCGAACCGGTCAGCGACGGCAAGAGCGTAAACAGCACGGTCATGACGGCCAGGGGGATCAGCGCCAGCCGGACGTCCTTGCGGTAATACTGATAGGCCATCGCGCCGAACAGCGCAGGCACCACGTTGGCGAAGGCCGGCTGCAGGGCTGCGCTGCTGAGCACGGGCTGCAGCGGCGTCAGCAGCAGCACGCCCAGGGCGAGCACCACGATGGTCACCAGCGACGACGTGGCGATCGAAAGCGTGGATATGATCTCGTTCTCCGCCGTGCCCGTCCGGGCGTTCACCATGTCGCGGGCGTTCATGGCGCAGGGGATCTTCATGTTGATCAGGTTGCCCGTGATAAAGGCCAGATAGCTTCCGCCCGCGCCGAGCATCGGCGTATACACCAGGAATTCCACCACGCTGGACACCGTCCAGACCAGGCCCACGGCGAGGAAGCCCTTGGCCGCGGCGGCCAGGTTGGGCATTGCGCCCAGGTAACCGCCCATCACGAAGGGCGCGCCGACCAGCATGATCAGCGAGATAACGGACACGACGCGGCCCAGGCGGTGGGTGGCGCGCAGGTAATCGTCATAGGGTTTCTTTGCGGTATTTCCGTTCATACGCGCGCCTCCCTTCACAGGCTTGCCAGCACGGCGGCGGCCATGCCAAGCAGCATGCTGGCCGCGACGGAGAAGCCGTCCAGCCAGCGCATGTTCTTCTTTTCGGACAGGGCGGTGAAGCCCGCCATGGACAGGGCGGAAACCAGCGCGGTCAGCAGGGGCAGCCAGTCGCCCTTCAGCGTGAAGCGGCCCGCGCCCGATATGTACGCGCCGATATAGCTGCCCAGGTACGCGCTGACCATGCCGATGAACATCGCCGTCATGGCCTTGTCGCCGAAGGAGGGCTTTTCGCTGCCCGCCTTGTTTTCGCCGCCCCGGGAAAGCCGGGCCAGGTATTTTTTGCCGAACAGCGTGGTCAGGATCATGCCCCACATGATGCATATGCTCATCAGGAACGCGATGGTGGCGAAGGCGTTCGCCGTCATGGATTCGCCGCTCAGCGTGCCGCCCAGCTGTTCGGCGGCCGCCTGCGCCACCTGCGTTTCATAATGCAGCGCGCCGATCACCGAAAGCCGCAGCCACGGCCAGGGAATGCCCAGGCTGCCCGACAGCGCGATGACGCCCAGCAGGATGCCCACGCTCGGCAGGATGGAGAAGGTGGCGCTCGCCGTGACGGCCTGACGCATGCGGGCCGTATCCATGCCGATCGCCTTGCCCGCGCGCCAGGCGCGAACCATAAATATCACGCAGACCACGGCCACAAAGGCCACGATCACGCCGCAGATCAGGTACATCGTACCGCTGCTCAGCCGATCCAGAACACTCATAAAAGAAAAAACTTCCTTTCAACGCTTTTGCGTATGCCGTAAAACGCCCTTTTATCATATCATTTTCCGCGAAAAAAAACAATCATGCGGCGAATCTTGCCGGGATCGGGCCCCTTCCGGGCGCTTGCGAAAAACCGCGCTTCCTGATACAATAGGAGCGTACACGCGCGGGCAGGCCTTTTCCCGCGCCCGGCAGAAGTTTTTCTTTTTTCGTCAAATATACAGGAAAACGATCCCACAGCGCAGGCGAGGACGATATGAAATACCGCTGTTTGATTCTGGATCACGACGACACCGTGGTGAACAGCACGGCCACCGTGCACTATCCCAGCTTTGACGCGTATATGAAGCTGTACCCTCCGCACTACCGGTGCACGCTGGAGGAATACTTTCTCCGCAATTTTCACGGCGTGGTCTCCTTTTTCAGGGATTACCTGGGCATGACGGACGAGCAGATCCTCGCGGAGGAAAAATTCTGGAACGACTATGTGCAGAAGGTGACGCCGGAGGCGTATCCCGGCATCCGGCAGCTGCTGCTCAGGCAAAAGCAGGCGGGCGGGCTGATCTGCGTGGTGTCGCATTCCTATACGCGCAATATCCTGCGCGATTACCGGGCGAACGCGCTGCCCGAGCCCGATCTGGTTTTCGGCTGGGAGAGTCCGCCGCAGCTGCGCAAGCCCAGTCCCTATCCGGTGGAGCGGATACTGGAGCGCTTTGACCTGCGGCCCGGCGAATGCCTGGTCGTGGACGACCTGAAGCCAGGCTTCGATATGGCCCGCGCCTGCGGCGTGCCCTTTGCGGCGGCGGGCTGGGCCAACGATATTTTTGAGATCGAGCAGTTCATGCGGCAGAACAGCGACGTATATTTTAAAACGGTGGAAGCGCTGGCTTCTTACCTGTTTGACTGAAGGGGCGATGAAAAATGGCGAAAAAGATTACGAAGATCGTTTTGACGGGCGGCCCGGCGGCGGGCAAGACCACGCTGATCAGCCGCGTGCTGCATGAATTCAAGCAGGAGGACGGCTGGCGCGTGATCACCATTCCCGAAACGGCCAGCGAGCTGATTTCGGGCTTCGGCATCCGGCCCTTCGGCAACTGCATGTCGATGCTGGCCTTCCAGGATTTCGTGATCGCCGACCAGATCCACAAGGAAAAGCTGGCGCTGGACGCCGCGGCCATCGTGCCCGAGGACAAGATCCTGATCATTTACGACCGCGCGCTGATGGACGACAAGGCGTACATCACCGACGAGGAGTTCGCCCGGGTGCTCGCGAAGTTTGACGGCCGGACCGAGGAGCGCGTGCTGGCCGGCTACGACGTGGTGCTGCATCTGGTCACCTGCGCCAAGGGCGCGGAGTTTGCCTATAACCTGGGCAACGAGGCGCGCACGGAATCGCTGGAGAGCGCCCGGGAAATGGACGACCGCACGCTGCGCGCCTGGAGCGGGCATCCCAACCTGCGCATCATCGACAATTCGGTCGACTTTGAGGATAAGATGAACCGCGCGATGCGCGAGATCTACCGCGCGCTGGGCACGCCCGAGCCGATGATCGGCAAGCGCAAGTATCTGGTGCGCATGCCCGATATCGACGCGCTGCAGGCGCGCTGTCATGCGACGCCGCTGGATATGATGCAGACCTATCTGCTGCAGACCAGCCCCAACGTGGAGCGCCGCATCCGCCAGCAGCGCAACGGCGCCGATTACCTGTACTTCTACACCGAAAAGCACTTTAAGGAGGGCGGCGGGAAATGGGATACCGAAAAGCCGATCTCCGAAAAGCAGTATATCCGCTACCTCATGGAGAGCGATATCAGCATGCACAGCGTGCACAAAACCAAGTATCGCTTTACCTATGACGATAAGCGCATGGAACTGGACGTCTATCCCTTCTCGCAGGAAAAGGCCGTGCTGTTCGTTTATTCCAACGACGAGGGCGCGCGCATCCCGCCGGAGATTACGGTGATCCGGGAAGTGACCGGCGATCCGGAATACAAAAACAAACAGCTGGCCCGCGTGCAGCGGCTGTAATACGGATAACCGCCGAGGACAGAAGCATTGATCGAAGTACATACGCCTTTTCTCGATCTGACGGCCATCGCGGGCAGCGGCCAGTGCTTTCGCTGGCAGCCGCTGGACGGCGGCTATCGGATCGTCGCCATGCGCCGCGCCGTCGCCGTGCGGCAGCCCGCGCGGGACATATTGCGGATCGCGTGCGACCGGGACGAGTTTCAGTCGGTCTGGAAAAGCTATTTCGATTTGGATACCGATTACCGGGCGATCATCGACGCCGTATCGCCGGGCGACGCGTACCTGGCCGCCGCGGCGGCCCACGGCAGCGGCATACGCATCCTGCGCCAGGAGCCCTGGGAAACGCTGGTCACCTTTCTCATATCCCAGCGCAAGAATATCCCGGCCATCCGCCGGGCGGTGGAAATGCTATGCGCCGCTGCGGGCGATGTGATCGCCGAGGACGCGGGCGGCCCCGTATACGCCTTTCCCACGCCCGAACGGCTGCTGTCGCTGTCCGACGGCGAGCTCGCGGCCTGCTCCCTGGGCTACCGCGCGCCCTATGTCCGCGCTGCCGCCGAGGCTTTCTGCGGCGGGCTGCGCATGGACGATTTCCGCGCGATGGACGATCCCGCGCTGCTGGACGCGCTGTGCCGATTGCGCGGCGTCGGGCCGAAAATCGCGCAGTGCACCATGCTCTTCGGCTTTCACCGCATGAACGCTTTCCCGGTGGACGTGTGGATGGGCAGGGTTTCGGCGCGGCATTATCCCCAGGGCTTTCCGCTGGAAAAGTACGCGCCGTGGGCGGGCGTCATGCAGCAGTACATGTTCGCCTACGAGCGGTTCCTGGAAGGAAAAAACTGATTGTATACGGCGCTGACCGCTGAAAGGAGCAAGCGATGCCCTATCATTTTTACGGCTGGAAAACCGCCGATATCCGCAACGCCGACGGCCTTACGCCGCGGCTGCTCTACGATCTGCTGAGCGGCGTCTGGTGCGCCGAGACCTGCGCGCCGCGCATGCGAAGGGACTGGTCGGAGGATAATCCCACGCTGGGACAGTGCTCGATCACCGCGTTTCTGGCCCAGGATCTGTTCGGCGGCGAGGTGTACGGCGTCCCGCTGGACGACGGCAATTTTCACTGCTATAACGTCGTCGGCGGCTGCGTGTTCGACCTGACCAGCGAGCAGTTCGGCGATGTTTCCCTGCACTATGAAAACAACCCCCCGCAAACGCGGGAGGCGCACTTCGCCAAGGAAGAAAAGCATCGGCGCTATCTGCTGCTGCGCAGCCGCCTGATGGAAAAATACGACGCCTGGCGGAAGACACAAAGCCCATGCGGGGACGCGCGCGCATGACGCCGCGTCAGTCCAGCACCTTCATGGGCTGCCAGCGCAGATAATCGCCCGAGGCCAGGCTGTACCGGACGCCGTTGAATTCGCCGAGAATGCTGTCGTGAAAGCGGCTTTCCCCGTGACAGTGGGCGTAGATCACCTGTTCCGCGCCGTACTCCTCGGCCATGTCGGTGAAGCCGCTGGCCGCCTCCAGGATGCTGGTGGGCGGGTAATGCAGCAGCATGATGAACCTGCGATACCCGTCCGCGCGGGCGGAGTCGAAGGACGCGCGAAGACGGACGAGCTCGCGCTCGATGATTTTGCGCGCGTGGGCCTCGGCGTCCTCGTCCCAGCCCACGATCCTGCGATGCGCGTCCAGATAAAACGGGCCTTCAAACGTGAAACCCTTGGTGCCCACCAGCGCGTAGTCCCGGTACGCGTAATAATTGTTCTGCAAAAACAGCAGCCGCCCCGCGAACCGTTGGTTGAGCGCGGCGGTCTTTTTTGCGTCCCAGAACATATCATGATTGCCGCGCAGCAGGATCTTGCGGCCCGGCAGTGCCATGATATAGGCCAGGTCTTCTCCGCATTCGCTCAGGTTCCGGCCCCAGCTGTGATCGCCCATCAGCAGCAGCGTATCCTCCGGGCCTATCAGGCGCAGGCAGTTCCTGCGCAGCTTTTCCTCGTGATCGCGCCACAGGCGGTCCTGAAGCTGAACGGGCGATTTCAGCTCGCTCTCAAAATGCAGGTGCAGATCACCGATCGCGTACAGACTCATGCGTCATTCCCTCCCGGCGGCCAATCCTTGCGCCGCTGTGAACGGCTTCATTATACGCCGATCCGCGGCGGACGGCAAGAAGGCCGTTCTTCTATGATGCAAAGGATGAGACAAAGAACGCCGAATTTCCGCGAAACAGGGAGGAATACGCGCTTTCTTTTGACTCGCCCCGCGCTACTCCCTGCGGGAAGCGCGGGCTGCGGGCGGCAATCTGCGGATTGCCCGCCCTTAGCCTGCCTGCGGCAGGCGCTTGGCAGAAAGCTGCAAAGAAGCAGCCCGCGAAGCTGCTTCGGGCGACGATCTCAGTAACTTCCGCAAGTCTGGTTTACGCTCCGCGCTTCATCGCCGGGATGGGCCCCGGATGCAGAAGTCCCCTGGCGAAGAGCTCGAGAGCGAGCAGCTCTCGAACGTTCCCTTTTTCGTCTTAATACACCCTTCGTGAATTGGCTCTCAGAGTGCGAATGGTATAAAAAAGTAACCTCATCGCAAATATTTGGAAATATTTTTGTTGATTATGATACAGCTTTGTCATATAATGTAAGAAGAAGCAACGCCGAATGCGATAGCAAGAGAGGACGATTGAAAATGAAAAAAAGCTGGATCATGATCGTTTCCCTGGCGCTGTGCATGATTTTGCTGAATGCAGCGCCGTTGCGGACAGCCCTTGCCGATACAAAGATCCCGGTATCGGAAATTTATCTTTCCGACACGTCGCTGTTTCTTGAGCCCAGGAGCACCTGGCTGCTGTACGCCAGCGCCGAGCCCGAGAACGCCACGAACAGAAAGCTCGAATGGGAATCCAGCAACCGCGACGTCGCCGCGGTGGATCTCTCGGGCAAGGTGATCGCCATCAAGCCGGGCACGACGGACATTACGGTGACCGCCGCCGACGGAAGCGGCAAAAAGGCCGTCTGCCGGGTGACCGTCGGGGTCAGGACCGACACGCCAATGCCCGTTGTCACGCAAAAGCCCGCGAACGCGACGGCAACGCCCACCGCTACGCATTCGCCTTCGCCTACGTCTACGCCTTCGCCTACGCCGCGCAAGGGCGCTGTCGCCTATCCCGCGACGGAAAAGGGCGGGCTCAATCTGCGCGCCGAGCCGGATAAAAACAGCCGCCGGGTCACGGTGATTCCCCGGAACGCGCCCTTCACCGTGCTGTCCGTGGACGAGGAATGGAGCTACGCGGAGTATAAGGGAAAAACCGGGTACGTGATGACCGGCCTGTACAGCCTGGCCTCGCAGACGAAAGCAAAGGCGACCGCGACGCCGACCGCCACAGCCAGGCCGACCGCTACGCCCAAGCCGCCCAAGGGGCATATGGCGCGCGTTATCACGCAGCAGGGCGACCTGAATATGCGCACGGATCCGCAGCGCCACGCGAAGCGCGTTTATCTGATCCCGCGCGGCGCGGAAATAGAGATCCTCGCCTATGGCACGCAATGGTGCTACGCCCGCTATGACGCGCATACCGGTTACGTTCAGACCAAATATCTGCTGCTGGGCAGCGGCGTGAAAAAAACCTCCATCGCCGTGCCCGTGATCGGCGATGCGACCGCCGCGCCCTCCAGGAATACGCCGACGCCTTCTCCCAGGCCCAAGGCTTCGGCTACGCCCGTTCCGCAGCAGAAAACCTTCGCCAAAGCACGGAAAGCGCAGGTGGTCACCTCCGGCGGCGACCTGAACATGCGCGAGAGCGCCACCAGCCGCGCCGCCCGCATCCTGGTCATTCCGAACGGCGCCACCGTGCAGGTGCACAGCATCGAGGGCCGCTGGTGCAAGGTATCCTACAACGGGACCACGGGATACGTCATGACACAGTATCTGAAGATCAATTGATTTTCCGGATATGATACTATTCTCAATCTAAAATCTTATCATCTTTGGGTGTCTTTTCCGTCTTGGCGTTGCTTCATTCCGGTCAACGTAGCGCTGCTACGCCTCCCTC
>CACWLY010000058.1:0-7769 GCA_902761825.1 uncultured Eubacteriales bacterium | reverse complement strand
GGTCAACGTAGCGCTGCTACGCCTCCCTCCATTCAGCTTAGCCAGGGCGAAAAATCCATCCCAAATCTGATAATCTTTTATACTGAGAATAGTATGAGAAACAGACAGGGATTTCCGATCATACGTTGGAATCCCTGTCTGTTTTACTGTCCGGCTTTTTTCTGCTGTATACGGCGGTAAATCAGCACGCCCGCGGCGCTGATCAGCGCGGTGACGGCGAATACGATCACCGCGAACCACAGCCGGCCCGTGCCCAGCGCGTTGCCGCCGATGGTGGAAGTGACGACCGAGGGAAGGCGGGCGATGCCGGAGATCAGCAGGAAACGCCCGAGCTTCATGCGGGTCAGGGGCACGAACCAGGTCATGACGTCCTTGGGCGTGCCGGGAATAAAGAAGAGAATGAAAACCCACAGTTCGAGCTTCTGCTCGTTTTGCAGGAAGCGCAGGCTGTCGATCTTCTCCTGCGTGAAGAAAATGTTCAGCGCCCTGCGGCCGAAGCGGTGCACGAAAGCGTACACCAGCACGCCGCCGATCACGATGCCCGCTTCGCACATCAGCGTGCCCTGCCAGAAGCCGAAGCCATAGCCCGCGAAAAGCTCGATGGGCTCGCCGGGAATGATGGCGACCACGATATGCAGGATGCAGATGCCCAGGAACGCCATTTTTCCGGCAAACCCGTGGGAATCGACCCACTGCCGGAAAACCTCGGGCTCTTTCAGGTGCCGGATCAGCGGCCGTCCCACAAACCAGGCGACGGCCAGCGAAAGCGCGATCAGCAGAATGACGCAGGCCAGGGCGATCCGCTTTTGTTTTTTCTCATTCATGGCGCAGATAATCCATAAAGTTCAGCTTGTTTTCCATCGCGGTGGTGGTCGGCCGTCCCAGGTCCGCCCGCGCGCCGGTGCTGCTCATGACCTCGATGAACACCGGCCCGTCCTGCGCTTTGGCCTGTGTTAAAGCGTCGTCCAGCGCCTGCCCGTCCTCGGCGCGCAGGGCCAGGGGATAGCCGCTTGCCCGGGCGATCGCGCAAAGATCGGCGGTGTTCGCCACGGTCGGCATGCCGCCCACCGTTTCGTGGCACTGGTTGTTGATCACGATGTGGATCAGGTTTCGGGGGCTGCGGCTGCCGATCACGGGCATCGCGCCCAGATGCATCAGCGCCGCGCCGTCGCCGTCTATGCACCACACCCGTTTTTCGGGCCGGTACAGCGCCACGGCCAGGGCGATGGAGGAAGCGTGCCCCATCGAGCCCACGGTCAGGAAATCCCGGGCGTGGGTATCGTTTTCCCGCGCGCGGATCTCAAACAGCTCGCGGCTTGCCTTGCCTGTGGTGCTGACGATCACGCCGTTCCCGGCGGCGCGCGCGACGCGCCGGATGATTTCCTCCCGGAGCAGGGGATAGGCGTTTTTATACGCCAGCTTCCCGCCGTACTCCAGCGCGCCCTTGCGCACGACGAAGGCCGTCTGCTTCCCGGCCGCCCACAGCGCGCGGAAGGCGTCCAGCTGCGCGGCGACTTCGCTTTCGGCGGTGGTTTTATCTATTATATATGCGGCCACGTCCATGTCTTCCAGCAGGCGCAGGGTGACGCGGCCCTGGTATACGTGCTGCGGCTCGTCGTGCACGCCGGGCTCGCCCCGCCAGCCCACGATGAACAGGCAGGGGATGCCGTATACCTGATCGTTCATCAGCGAGGCCAGGGGATTGATGACGTTTCCCTCGCCGCTGTTCTGCAGGTACACGACGGGCACCTTGCCGGTCGCCAGGTGATAGCCCGCCGCCAGGCCGACGGCGTTGCCCTCGTTGGCGGCCACGATATGGCTGTCCGATATGCCGAACCGGTCGTACAGATAGCTGCACAGGGGCCCCAGCAGCGAATCGGGCACGCCGGTGAAAAACTCGAATTCATTCAGAAAATCCAGACGCATAAATGCCTCCCGTTTGCATGGATCAGGGAACGCTTTTGTACAGCAGCTCGGCAACCTCGGCGCATATGCCGTAAACGCCGTCCGACTCGCCGCGGTTCGCGCCGGTGCTCAGCACCACGACGCCGTCCTTCAGCAGGGGATCATAGGAAAGGAAGCAAAGCTCGCCGTAAGCGCTTCCGGTGTGATAATACAGCCCTTCGCGGCCCAGCATGTTTTTGCGGTAGCGCAGCGGCTGCGCCTGATAGAAGTTTTTATCCTGAATCTTCTGAAGCGTGCGCGCCTCCAGCACCTTGATGATGGCGGGATCGAGCACGGCTTCGTCCTCATACACGCCGTCGTTGGCGAGCGTTGCGACGATTTTGCCCAGGTCTTTGGCGCTGATGTGATAATTGCCTGCGAAAACCGAGCCGTTGGCCGCCGGGCCCTTGCTGTGCACCTCCACCTGCTCGGTGAAGGACAGGCCGATTCCGTGCTCCTGGGTATAGATCGTGGCCGTGAGCTCGGGCCGCTTCAGATCTCCCGCCCAGAAGGAGCCGTCCGCGCCGATGGCGTCGCACAGGCCGGCGTTCAGGATCTCATCCAGCGTCCGCCCGCTCGCGTGCTCCAGGGCCAGCCCAAGCACATAGAAGGCGAAATTGTTGTAATCCCAGTTTTTCAGGCTGCCCGATATGGCGGCGTAGTAGTTTTCGGGATCGGAGAGGATCGCGTGCACGCTGCTGTAAACCCCGCTTGCGGTGGGCTGGTTTTTGAGGGACGAGGTGTGGTTCAGGATCGTGCGCATGGTCACCACGTCGTCGGAGCTGCGCGTGCGCAGGTGAAAGCCGATGGCCTTGTCGATGGGATCGTCCAGCTTGACCACGCCTTCCGCGACCAGCAGGTGCGCGCAAAGGCCCACCATGACCTTGGAGACCGAGGCGATGCGCACTTTCGTATCGTCGGTCATGGGATCGGTTTTCAGGGTGGCCCAGCCGCTGGCGAAGGTGTCGATAACCTTCCCGTCGCGCACATAGGCGGCAGACAGGCCGACGGCGTTGTATTTGCCGCAGATGTCGTCCACCTGCCGCTGGAGGGCGTCGTGCGTGTCGCCGTCTCCCAGGGCGAACAGGGGAAGAAGGCAGAGCGCGCACGCGAGGGCGAGGATGCGCCTGATCGGATGATAGGTCAAGATAGTTCTCCCGCTTTCCTTATTATATGGCAGCCAGGATCAATTATAGGATGGAAAGCCGCCCTTGTCAATGAACGGCGCGGTTTTGTGCGAAAGAACACGAAAAAACACAGGAATTTGTCTGAATTTTGCAGTTGACAACGACAAATATGATGATTATAATGATATAGTTGTCAGTAATGTGTGGCAATGCGCTATTAGCGCGGCCGTCGGCTGGCAAAGACGGCCTGGAACGGCAGGTTCCGCGCCGGGGAGGAGCCGCCATGCAGCAGGAAGCCGGACTGGTCGCCGGAATGCGCCAGGTACAGCGTCTGATCGCGGCGGGCCGCGCTTCCCGGGTGCTTGTGGCCGAAGACGCGGACGAGCGCATGCTCAAAACGCTGCGCGCGCTGTGCGCGGAGGCGGATATTCCGGTGGAAACCTGCGAAAGCATGGAGAAGCTGGGCCGCAGATGCCGCATCGCCGTGCCCTGCGCGGCGGCCGCGGAGAAAAAAGGGGAGTGATCCCCGGCCGGAGGGCGAAAGCCTTTCGGAAATCACGACTATAGCTTCCGAGGGTTGCGGAAGTTTTATAGGAGGAGACGGGCTCAAATCCCGCTCCGATCTAAAAAACAGGAGGTGCTTCCATGCCTACGATCAATCAGTTCGCGGCGTGTGCCTGAGTGTAAAAACCACCACGCCCAAGAAGCCCAATTCTGCGCTTCGTAAAATTGCGAGGATCCGCCTGACCAACCAGATCGAGGGTACTTGCTATATCCCCGGCATTGGTCACAATCTGCAGGAGCACAGTGTAGTGCTGATCCGCGGTGGCCGCGTTCGCGACCTGCCCGGCGTGCGCTACCACATCATTCGCGGCGCTCTCGATACGGCCGGCGTGGCCAAGCGCATGCAGGGCCGTTCGCTCTATGGCGCGAAACGCCCCAAGAAGTAATTTATTACCGTAGGGCTTCCGGTTTGCCAGAGGGCTCCCGCATAAAGGCCGATGCGTCACAACCACCACCCGCTTGCTTGGAACGGCGAGCGCGGAAAGGGTGCGCAATCCGGACATATGCGCTGAAAAACAGGGCGGCATGATGCTGACTTGCTGCCGACGGCCGGTGAACTGGACCGCAATCAAGGAGGGAACAAGATGCCCCGTCGTGGATTTATCCCCAAACGTGAAGTACTGCCCGATCCCGTATATGGGACCGTTGTTGTCACCAAGCTGATCAACCAGATCATGCTGGACGGCAAGCGCGGCGTAGCCCAGCAGGTTTGCTACTCCGCCTTTGAAATGATCGCCGAGAAGAGCGGCAAGGACGCCAACGAAGTGTTCCAGCAGGCCCTGGCCAACGTCATGCCTCAGCTGGAAGTCAAGGCCCGCCGCGTCGGCGGCGCTACCTATCAGGTGCCTATGGAGATCCGCCCCGAACGCCGCCAGACCCTGGCGCTGCGCTGGATCGTGGATTTCAGCCGCACCCGCGGTGAGAAGACCATGGCCGAGCGCCTGGCAGCCGAGCTGCTGGATGCTTCCGCCAACACCGGCAACGCCGTGCGCCGCAAGGAAGAAATGCACCGCATGGCCGAAGCCAACAAGGCCTTTGCCCATTATCGCTGGTAATCATCCCGGCGAGACCAGAAGTCAGACTCAGACAAGGAGATTACGCATTCCATGCCCAGAAGCCATCCGCTTGAAAAAGTTCGCAATATCGGCATCATGGCTCACATCGACGCCGGTAAGACCACGACTTCCGAACGCATCCTGTTCTATACGGGCCGCGTTCACCGCGTAGGCGAGGTCCATGAGGGCGCAGCCACCATGGATTTTATGGCCCAGGAACAGGAGCGCGGCATCACCATCCAGTCTGCCGCTACCACTTGCCAGTGGCTTGGCCACCGCATCAACATCATCGATACTCCCGGTCACGTGGACTTCACCATGGAAGTCGAACGCTGCCTGCGCGTGCTGGACGGCGCCGTGGCTGTGTTCTGCGCCAAAGGCGGCGTGGAGCCCCAGAGCGAGACGGTTTGGCGGCAAGCCACCAAGTATCACGTACCCCGCATTGCATACGTCAACAAAATGGACATCATGGGCGCGAACTTCATGCGCGTTGTCGGCATGATGCGCGAGCGTCTCGGCGCGAACGCCGTTCCCATCCAGCTTCCCATCGGCTCGGAAGCCGATTTCCGGGGCATCATCGACCTGGTCCGCATGAAAGCGGAAGTGTATTACGATGACGACGGCAAGGACATCCGCGAGGAAGAGATCCCGGCCGGGCTCCTGGACGACGCGCGGCAGATGCACGACGAAATGGTCGAAGCCGTCGCCGCCGAAAACGACGATCTGATGGAGAAGTACCTGGACGATCCCGAATCCCTGACAGCCGAAGAGCTGATGCGGGGCATTCGCTTCGCCACCGTCCACAACAGGATGACGCCTGTGCTGTGCGGCACTTCCTACCGCAATAAGGGCGTACAGCCCCTTCTGGATGCCATCGTGAACTACCTGCCCTCTCCCGTGGATATCCCGGCCATCATCGGCCACGATCCCCACGATCCGGGCAAGGAAGTCGAGCGGCATCCCAGCGATGACGAGCCCTTCTCCGCCCTGGCCTTCAAAATCATGGTGGACCCCTTCGTGGGCAAACTGTGCTTCATCCGCGTGTACAGCGGCCATATCGCCTCCGGCTCCGTGGCGTATAACGTCTCCAAGGGCAAGCGCGAGCGTCTGAACCGCATCGTGCTGATGCACGCCAACCACCGTGAAGAGCTGACGGACGCCTACGCGGGCGAGATCGTCGGCGTGGTGGGCCTGAACAACACCACCACGGGCGATACCCTGTGCGATGAAAAGAAGCCCGTCATCCTTGAATCCATCGAGTATCCCGATCCGGTCATCCAGGTCGCCATCGAGCCCCGCTCGAAAGCCGGTGTGGACAAAATGTCCATCGCGCTGCAGCGCCTGGCGGAGGAGGATCCAACCTTTAAGACCTGGACCGACCAGGAAACCGGTCAGACCATCATCGCCGGCATGGGCGAGCTTCACCTGGAAATCATCGTGGACCGCATGATGCGCGAGTTCAAGGTGGAAGCCAAGGTGGGCAAGCCGCAGGTCGCTTACCGCGAAGCGATCAGCCGCCCCGCAAAGGGCGAGGGCCTGTTCAAGCGCCAGACGGGCGGCCACGGCCAGTACGGCCACTGCCTGATCGAGCTGACGCCCGCGGAGCCCGGCACCGGTTATTCCTTCAGCAACGATACCGTCGGCGGAAGCATTCCCAAGGAATTCATTTCTCCCATCGACAAGGGTATCCAGGCGGCCTCCAAAAACGGCCCGATGGGCGGCTACGAAGTGGTGGACTTCCACGCGTCCGTTTACGACGGATCCTATCACGAAGTCGACTCCTCCGAGCAGGCCTTCCAGATCGCAGGCTCCATGGCGTTCAAGGACGCCGTGGCCAAGGCCGGCCCCAAGCTGATGGAGCCCATGATGAAGCTGGAGATCATCGTTCCCGAGCAGTATCTGGGCGATGTGATCGGCGATCTGACCGCCCGCCGCGGCTCGGTGCAGGGAATGGATTCCCGCGCCAACGAGCAGGTGGTGCACGGCATTGCCCCGCTGAGCGAAATGTTCGGTTATTCGACCAGCCTTCGCAGCAGGACGCAGGGACGCGGCGTGTTCACCATGCAGTTTGACCATTATGCCGAGGTTCCCGCTTCCATCGCGGAAAAGGTCATCGGCAAGTAATTTTCATCCAAGATAATTAGGAGGAATTTCCCATGGCTAAGCAAAAGTTTGAGCGCAATAAGCCTCATGTCAACATTGGTACCATCGGCCACGTAGACCATGGCAAGACCACCCTGACTGCCGCCATCACCATGGTGCTGTCCACCGAGGGCAAGGCCCAGAAGATGCGCTACGACGAAATCGACAAGGCGCCCGAAGAGCGCGCCCGCGGCATCACCATCAACACCGCTCACGTTGAGTATGAGACCGAAAAGCGTCACTATGCTCACGTGGACTGCCCCGGCCACGCCGACTATGTTAAGAACATGATCACCGGCGCCGCGCAGATGGACGGCGCGATCCTGCTGGTATCCGCTCCCGACGGCCCCATGCCGCAGACCCGTGAGCACATCCTGCTGGCCCGCCAGGTAGGCGTGCCCTACATCGTGGTGTTCATGAACAAGGTCGACCTGCTGGACGACGAGGAACTGCTGGAGCTGGTAGAGATGGAAGTGCGCGAACTGCTGAGCAGCTACGACTTCCCGGGCGACGACATTCCGATCATCAAGGGCAGCGCGCTCAAGGCGCTGGAATACATGATGAACGATGGCAGCGATCCGAAGCATGCTCCCGAGTGCCAGTGCATTTACGAGCTGATGGACGCGGTTGACAGCTACATTCCCAATCCGCAGCGCGATGAGGATAAGCCTTTCCTGATGCCCGTGGAAGACACCATGACGATCACCGGCCGCGGCACCGTGGCTACCGGTCGTGTGGAGCGCGGCATTGTGAAGCTGAACGACGCGGTGGAGATCGTGGGTCTGATGGACAAGCCCCGCGGCACCGTTATCACCGGCATCGAAATGTTCCGCAAGACCCTGGATTACGCCGAGGCTGGCGACAACATCGGCGCCCTGCTGCGCGGCGTGCAGCGCAACGAGATCGAGCGCGGCCAGGTTCTGGCGAAGCCCGGTTC